>JBDGYW010000462.1:0-5691 GCA_039588935.1 Gemmatimonadota bacterium
GATTCCCGGAAGTGACGGAGTGCTGTTCACAATCACGCTCGGAGACGTTGACGAAACTCAGGTGGCAATCCTGGATACGCGCACCGGGGAAATCACGAGGCTCTTCCCAGGAATAGCGCCGCGGTTCTCCGCAACCGGACACATCGTCTACGGTCGTTCCGACGGGATGCTGGTGGGAGCGCCGTTCGATACGAGAAACCTCGAGGTCACGGGGCCGGCAGACACACTCCTCTCGGGAGTGACGGTCAAGCAGACAGGATCGATGGATTTTGCGATTTCGACGACCGGGGTGCTCGTCTACCTCACCGGCGAAACCGCTACCGGGAGAGTCGCCCTTGTGGATCGGACTGGAGCGCAGGAAGACCTCGTCGACCCGGCGCATTACCGCGCCCCAGTGTTCTCACCCGATGGGGGCCGCATACTCGTAGGGCGGGGATTGCCTCCCACCCGTCAGATCTGGCTGCTCGAACTGGCGGACAGCTCGTTTGCGCCAGTCACCTTCGAAGGACACAACTACTACCCTGTGTGGAGCCCTGACGGTTCGCGGTTCGCGTTTACCACGGAGACTGCTCGAGGGAGCGCCGACATTCGCTGGAAAGCGGCCGATGGAACGGGCGCGGCACAAATACTTCTACGGGCCGACTCAGAACAGTTGAACTACCCCGAGTCATGGTCGCCAGATGGATTTCATCTAGTCTTCCGTCGACAGTCGGTGGTAGACGGAGTGACGAACCGGGACCTGTGGGTGATGCGCCTCGACGGCAGCGAGCCGCCCCGGGTACTGCTCGACCTTCCCTCTTCACTCGAGGACGCCGCTCGGCTATCTCCGGACGGCAACTGGCTCGCGTTCTCTTCGGATCTGACCGGGCAGTACGAGATTTACGTCATCGCTTTCCCGAACCCCGGCCGGCGTGTTCCCGTGTCACTTGGCGGAGGCACCGAGCCCGCCTGGTCGCCCGACGGCACGGAACTGTTCTACTGGAATGGCGACGACCTCATGACGGCAACAGTGTCTGCGGAGGGCGAGGTCCGTGTCCTCGACCGGAAGGTGTTGTTCACGGGTCGGCACGTGCGATGGCATTTCCACACCGACTACGACGTCCACCCTGATGGCAGGCGGTTTGTGTTGATTGCGAGCCGAGGTGTGGGGACCTCGCAGAGAGTCGTGGCAGTGTTGAACTGGTTCGATGAGTTGCGGCGGCTCGTGCGCGAGGGCTCGTAACCGACGAGCATACGTGGGAGTGAGGATGGCAGATCCCAATCCCAGGCAACCGTACCGTTCAAATTGGAGGTTGAGGCTGATGAAATGGGTATGCCTGATTGCGCTCACTTTGTGGGCGGCGCCTGCCGTGTATCAGCAATCCAATCAGTGGCAAGAAGTTCGAGTACTGCTGGTCAACGCCCACCCCGACGACGATGCCGCCGTGGCGGGAGCAATGTATCAAGTCACTCATCAATTGGGCGGAATCGTCGACCTGGCCGTTGTGACCGACGGCAGCGGAGGTTTTCGCTACTCCACGCTCGCCGAGCCGATCTACGGTGTGAACCTCACCGACGAAGAGGTGGCTCGCTCACACCTCCCGGCCATTCGGAAACAGGAAGTGATGGCCGGGGGAGCGATCGTCGGCATTCGCGACTACTTCTTCCTCGACGAGCACGACCACGCGTTCACCCTCGACACGGACTCGGTGCTCGACGCGGTCTGGGACTCCACGTTCGTCCGAAGTCGGCTCGCGCAAATTTTGCAACGTGGCTCATATGACTTCGTGATCGGCCTGCTGCCGTTCGCGGAATCGCACGGTCACCACAAGGCTGCCACGATTCTCGCCATCGATGCGGCTATGTCGCTGCCAACGGAATCACGGCCAATCGTGTTGGGAGGATTCCCGTGCCAACTGCCCGGCGCGCAGCCGATGGAGTTTGAAGGACTTCCGGAATTCCCTCAGACCAACGTGGCCGGGGGTGTGCCGCTGACCAGCTTTGACCTCTTGCAGAAGTTCGGGTTCAACGACAGGCTCGACTTCAGAATCATCACGAACTGGGTCATTGCAGAGCACAAATCGCAGGGAACCATGAGCCTGTTGATGAACATGGGCGAACGCGAGTGCTACTGGTACTTCGACGCGAACGGCCCGGCCGGCCGTCAGCGGACCCTGGATCTGTTCGAGGCGTTGCGCGTGGGTTCAAATTGACGCGGGCCAAGTGTCCCGCGTCGCTTGGAACGCTGGAGGTGGTACTGTCAACTTGAGCGAGATTCACGCGAAAATGGATGATCCTTAAGACAGGAAAGCCCCATATACGGTCGTTTTCTGCCTGAACGTTAGGTCAAGAAGGACAAGAATCAGCTCAAGTTGACAATACCGTTTTTACTCTTCTATTGCGCCGCGAGGGCAGTCACGGGGTCCACCCTGAGTGCCTTCAGTGCCGGAAGCAGACACGCGACCAAGGCAACCACCGCGAAGAACAAGCCTACGCTGACGAAGGTCGGCATGTCTGTCGGTGCTACGTCAAACAGAAGGCGTTGAAGCACGCGGGCTGACCAGAAGGCACCAATGAGCCCCAGACCAATACCGGCGGCAACAAGTGACAGGCCCCTATTCAGGATCGGTCGAATGACCTGTCTCGCGTCTGCACCCAGCGCCACCTTGATCCCAATCTCGTGGCTGCGTCGGCTGACGTAGTACGCAAGCACTCCGTACAGTCCCAAGGCGGCAAGCAGCACCGCCACCCCAGCGAACAGAGTTACGGAAATCGTAACGACCTTGTCGTCGGCAACCTTCCGGGAGATGATCTCGTCCATGCTCGACAGCCCGCTCACAGCAATGTCACGGTCGTGACTCCACACAACATCACGCACCGTAGTCACCAAAGATGCGGACTCGATTGCGGAGCGAATGCCAACGCGCATTGTGAGAGTTGGATGTTGGAGATACGACGCATACATCGCCAGCCGAGGTGCGTACTTGACTCCTTCATGTCGCACATCACCAACGACGCCGACGACCTCGTAGTTGGCATCTTCCGTCCACACATTCACAAGTCTGCCCAGCGGATCTTCACCTGGGAAAAGGAATTGTGCCATCGTCTCGTTGATCACCAATGCGAGAGGTCCGTCACCGATATCTGACGATTCGATCCCTCGACCTTGCAACAGCGGGATGCCCATGGCATCGAAGTATCCAGGTAACACTGTTCGCCAAAATGCGGCTCGCTTGTCCCGGGAATCCGGCTCGGGGCGGTCCGCTGCGTATACCCCCGTGTTGTAGCCGGAATTCAAAATCGGCAAACGACTGATGATCGCAACGTCCGTTATCCCAGGGATAGCTTGCAGATCTTCAAGGAGAGTTGAAAAGAACAACGCGCGCTCGGATTCTTCGACATACTTGTTCGATGCGATTTGGATCTCTGTGGTCTGCAAGTTCGCCGTGTCAAAGCCCGGCTCTACTGCCCGAAGTGCCGCGAAGCTCTTGAGAAGCAGGCCCGATCCGATCAACAAGATCACAGACACCGCAACTTGTGTTACGACCAGACAGCTCTGAACACGCTGCCCTCGAGAGTCGGTGGTGCGCGTTCCCGACCGGATATCACCCGCAATTTGCCCGCGTGCCGCCTGGATTGCCGGCAGGACCCCGAACAACAGACCGGTGGCAACGGAAACTGCGAGAGCGAAAGCCAGCATCGGCCAGGACACTCCCAGACTGTCCATTCCTGGTATGTCACGAGGTACGACGTGCGCTACGAGCCTCTGGAAATACAGCGCCAGGGAAACTCCCAACACGCCCCCGGCGATCGCCGTGACCATCGACTCGGTTAGCAGTTGGCGGACCAAGCGCCCCGATGATGCGCCCAGCGCCGCACGAACGCACAACTCAGGGCGGCGGGTTGCTCCGCGCGCCAACAACAAGCTGGCCACGTTGCCGCATGCGATCAGTAGGACCAGGCCAACCGCGGCCATGAGCAGGACTACCGCTGCTTGATAGTCCTCGGCAAATGCCTCCTGGAGCCCGGTCAGCAGGACTTCCTTGTCTCGGTTCGTATCGGGATATTCGGCGGCTAGCCGGTCGGCAATCACATCCAGATCGGATTGAGCTCGTTCGATCGTGATGCCTGGCTTCAGACGCCCAACCAGCAACCAGTTGTGCCACCCTCTCGAGTTCGCCGTCGGGGCGTCTCGGCGCATCGGCAGCCAAAGATCGACATCGCGAAAGAACTCGAAGGCCCGCGGCATGACCCCAACGACCGTGTAGGCCGTGCCGTCGATGACAATTGTGTTTCCAATCACTTCTGGCGAGCCAGCAAACCTCGTCTGCCAATAGCCACCGCTGATCATCACTACGTCGGGGTTCCCCAACGTACCCTCCGCTGGCGTGAAATACCTGCCGGCGACCGGACCGACGCCAAGCGTTGGGAAGAGGTCCCATGATACCAACAGAGTGTTGACCCGTTCGGGGATTTCACCACCTGTGACCGTGGCATATCGCGACCCAGTACGGATTGCGCCGACCGACTCGAACACCTCATTCTGCTCGCGATAGTCGAAGTAGTCGTAGGCTGACATGTCCGGATTGGGATATCCGAAGAACGTAGTCCTACCCAAAACCAGATTCTCCGACTCAGGATACGGTAGCGGACGGAGCAGTGACTGATGAAAAGCGCTGAACATCGCTACGTTGGCGCCAATCCCGATGGCAAGCAGCAGAATCACCGCGGATGTGAAGCCCGGTTGCCTCAGAAGTCCTCGAATGGCAAACCGAATGTCTTGATAAAGAGAGTCTAGCTGCCTCCATGAATTCGAGAGGCTGGGCTTGAGATTCCCATAGGTCAGTTTCATTCCACTTTCCTTGTGGTTCGATGACACAGAACTCTTGAATCGCTCCGAGATGTTTGTGAGAAGGAGGTTGCCGAAAGTCGTGAACAACACTCCAGCGATACGGAGGGATTTCCGTAAGCCATTGGCCGTTTGAACTTCGTCGCTCCAGCGGTCCAAAAAATCGGCACGGATCTCACGACCAAAGGCTTTGCGGAATGTGGCCGGAAGCAGAGCGATCAAGAGATCGACGACAGCCAGTGCTGCTCTCACGTCGAGACCCTCAATCGCCGAAGAGTTGACTCGAGCGGGCTAGCGCCAAAGCTTCGCTCAGACGACTCACCTCTGCACGCAGTACGCCTCGTCCCAAGGCCGTCAGGCAATATTTGCGTCGAGTTTGGCCGTCACCCGGTGCAGTGTCTTCCGACTCGGATTCCTCCACCAGCCCCGAATTGAGAAGCCGAGCGACAACCCGGTAGAGGGATCCCAGCCCGATCCTCACTTGTCCTCCTGATGCTTCCCGTACCGATTTGCTGATCGCGTAGCCGTGGAGTTCTCCGTCTGTGAGCGACAGCAAGAGTTGAAAATCAGTAGCACTGAGCGGCAGATACTCCAGCGGATCGTCGTGTTTCATACTCCCCCCGAATTGCGGCGACCGGTCAGATCCCCACGACGGTATCATCTCTGTACGTATACTTGAGATACTCAGTTGAACAAAATGGTTGGAATTGGGCCGGAGCCGCGGTCGGTCGGATAACTCAGGCAGCCGTGGCCCCATTCCATTCTTTGAAAGAGCGGGCACGTAGCAGCCGGTAGTTCACCAGCGCCCTACTCCCCCCGTTCTCGCACCATCTCAGTCTGCTTCCCCCTCCCCGCCGCCCTCT
>JBDGYW010000463.1:0-7548 GCA_039588935.1 Gemmatimonadota bacterium
ATCGAACCAGTCGAAAACTTTGCTGAGGACTACATCCTCGGCTCTGGCTTCCTCGGCTACTACTCGTGGCACGGTGGATTCAGCCGGTCCGACTACGGCTACCTGTTCACCCTCGAAGACCCGTACATCGACGAATGGACAACCTACGAGCTCAAGCCGCAGCAGCTGTGGGATGCGTTCATCGATCTCGTTAACGAAGGCGCGCCGATCGTTAACGGGCTCGACGTTCGCGATCCCGACATCGATGTCGACATTGCCGACAGCATCCTGCAGAAGGCTGCGTACGGCGAGATCGTTTTTGCCTGAATGGTGCTCCGAGCTTGCCGGCCCCTGGTCGGCAGGCTCCATGGACTAGTCAGCAAACAACCAAGGAGTGGAAGCTATGTCCCTAGTTAGGTGGAATCCGGACGATGATTGGCAGGCCAGCTGCGACAGCTGCGGCGTCGATCATCCGATGACCAGCGACCTCGAGCACATGATCGACAGTCTCGAGCTCAACTTCTGGACCGTCGAGCAGTTCGCCAACTTCGACGGCGTGACGTTCGCCGCTGTTGAGTGCGAGGAGTGCCGCTGATGGATCTGTTCTGCCCCGTGTGCTCCGAGCCGATGGACGTTCTGTCCCTCCACGACTTCGTAGGGGACAGCGCCGAAGACTTTCAGGATGCGAAAAACATCTTCTTCTCGAGCGGTTGCGGAACCCTGTTCGGCAAGCCGTGCGTCGAGAACCGTACCCTCCGCAGCGAGGCCACCATGGCCCTGGTCGATGTCCTCGGTGACGATGTCGACGGCATCGCGTCGATGCTCGAAGATCTCGAATACGAGGGGTTGCTGTGAAGGTTTACGACAAGCAGTGGATCGACGGGCGCGCTACAACGCTGCGCCAGGAGCGCCACCATGTTTACCTGTTCGTCGGTGACGTGCTGTCAGCGATCCTCGAGCTCGAGGACTACGACGTGCTAGGCCACCTCGAGGAGCGCACCGATTGCCTCGATGAGCGCCTGATGGTCGACGCCATCCTGGCAGCGGCCGATGAGCTCTACGGCCTGCCTCGCAACTTCGGTGCCGACCACAAACACCGCGAAGACGGGTTCTTCGACGTGTGGATCGAACGTCGATAACGCCAGGAGGTAGCGCGTAAGCCTGCCGACCGTTAGGTCGGCAGGTTTACCGGTATCGCTTCGGCGCTGCTAACACAAAACTCCACCTGTATGCCTTAGGAGGGCAACATGAAACAAATAGCAACCGTGACGCTCATCGTCGCTCACAACGTGCTCACCCCCGAGCCCGAGGATCGGCACGAGCCCGCCTCGACGCTCGAGCTGATCACCGACCTGCTCGAGGAGTCCTACGACGCCGAGATCGACATCATCCATGCCGAAGCGCAGCCGATGATGCTTCGCCACGACGGCCCGCCGGACCTGGATCTCGATCGTCGCCGGCGCGCAATGGAGGCCCGCCTCGCTGAGGAGCGGGCAGAGCGCAACGCCATCCGCCTCGCCCAGCAGCCGGAGGTCGAGCAGTCATGAACCTGTACCTCGTTCGGGCCGACAACGAAGACGGCGAGAACCTCGACCAGCACGTCATCGCCCGCAGCCCATCGGCAGCGGTCGAGCTCTGGAAGCAGAACGCCGACCTCGACGGCGACTGGAGCACCCACGACGGGTTCCTGGTCCACCTGGTCCTGGCCGCCGACGGCCCGCACCACTCGATGCGGGCGGACGCAGCGCAGGTGCTGCCCTGGTCTGACCCCGTCGACTTCCCGGTCAAGACGATCAAGGACCGCTCCGGCCCTCGGTCGATCACCAGGCACTTCGACCTGCTGCGCTGACCGGCAACCTCGAGGGCCCACCGGCTTCGGCCGATGGGCTCAACGAGGGCGGGCCCGTGCGGGGGCACACAGCTGCACCTGTATGCCCCTTAGCTGCACCTGCATGCCTACACCTGTATGCCCTACCTGCACCTGTATGCCGACTGTGAGAGAGTGTGATGAAGAAACGGAAGAACCATAAGTCTCTACGATGAGATGAGCGTGCGGGTTGCCCGTCCGCTTTGCCCGTGCGGTTGTCATCTGCCGCCGGGGACTACGAGGAGGAAATGATGAAAGACAACACAAGCACGTTGCAGCATGAAGAGGTTCTGCGGCGTCCGAATGATTCGCAGGATCTGCGGTCGGATCAGCGACCATCGGATTGGGTGAAGCAGGTTTTGCGGGAGGCTCGCCGTGTACGACACTGAGGTGATTCAGGCGTCTGCGGAGTGGGCCGGCGTCGACCTGGACGACATGCTGGGGCCGAACCGGTCACGCAACAAGGTCAAGGCTCGACGGGTCGCGTCGGTGGCGCTTCGCATTCTGGGGTACAGCTACCTGCAGATCGGTTCGATGATAGCGCGAGACCACAGCACCGTCATGAACCTCGTCAACCGTGCTGACGACGAAATTTGGGAGGCAGCAACGAAGATTGTTGAGGAGGCTCGGCAGCGGACGTTTCTGCTGCGGTTCCGGCCGCAGGTGTCGTTCAATGACTCGCTCGAGTGGAAGATCATTAACCCTCGGACAGGGACAACTGTTTCGCTGCCGCCGGGTTTATGCGAGGATCTGTCTCGAGCTCTAGCTTCAGGGGGAATGGAAGAGTGACTGATTGGATGGTCGACGCTG
The DNA here is from genome assembly GCA_039588935.1 of Gemmatimonadota bacterium. GTDB lineage: Bacteria > Gemmatimonadota > Gemmatimonadetes > Gemmatimonadales > GWC2-71-9 > JBDGYW01. The sequence goes on from JBDGYW010000463.1 coordinate 2,657, forward strand.
CGTGTCGCGACTACGACACCGAGGTGTTCTTCCCGGTCAAGGGTGCGGCGTCTGGCAAGGCGCTGCAGGAGATCGAGGATGCGAAGGCGATCTGCCTGGCCTGTCCGGTGCTCGAGGAGTGCCGGCAGTACATCACGTCGGACCATCCACGCTACGAAGATGACTACGGGATCTACGCTGCGATGACGCCCGAGGATCGGCATCGTGTCCGGTTCGAGCAGCGTGCGGCACGGCAACGTGAGCGCCGGCAACAAAGAAAACAACCAAACCAGTAACACATCGTGTTACACTCGTACTTGGAGGTACAGCAATGTTCATTCATGTTTCCCGAAGCGGTGACTTGTTCTTTGTGACAATCACCACCGAAGTCCCTGACAGCAGCGAAGGCAGCACGGTTACGTTCCGCCTGACCCGTCAGGACGCCGACTATCTCAGCAAGCAGCTCGGCCACGAGGTGACCGACTGGCACGTCGAGAACGACGGAGATGAGTACGGCGACCCGCATGAAGCTGCGGCGATGATGGCTGACTACTACGACACTCAGGCCGAGATCATCAACGATCTGAGCTTCGCTAACGAGCCGTTCTGATGCTCGTGCTGGCTGCTGTGGGCGGTGCCGTTGTTGGGTTCGGCATCGCCCGCAGCGTCACTTACGAACGCTGGGTGCGTGACCGCCGGGACCGTGCGGCCATCGCCCAACGTCAACGAATCAATCAACACTTCAACCAAACAAGGAGGGTCCACAATGCTGGACATTCAGAAACATTGGACAGACGAACAGATTCGTCTTCGTGACGAAGCTGGGCCAAAACCTACGGCTTTCAACACGCCGTTCAGGGTGTCCGATTCAGGAGCCTGCATCCGCAAGCGCACGTTGAGCGCCTTCAATGCGATGGAGTCCGAGGAATACTCGGCTCAGACGTACATGGCTTTCGAGATCGGCAACGCCATCCACGCAAGCATTCAGGCTGCGCTGGAAACTGACGGCAACGGCTGGTACTTCGAGTCCGAGGTGCCGATCGATCTGACCGAGGTCAGCAAGAGGGTCGGGCACGGCATCGAGGAGTTCGGCCTGTCCGGTCACTGCGACGGCATCATCACCCAGAACGGCTCTGGCATCCAGACGATCGTTGAGATCAAGACGGTCAGCGGATACGCAGCGAAGCTGGCGTGGCCGTACCCCGGCCGCGACGAAGGCCCGAAGCGTGAGCATGTGGCGCAGGCTGCGCTGTATGCGCTCGGCATCGAAGCCGAGTCGATCATGCTCGTCTATGTGGCGAAGGAATCCGACTACCGGGCCGGGATCAAGGCCGGCGACATGAGGCAGTGGGAGTTCAGTTTGCACGAAACGACCGACTACTGGAACGGCCAGACGCCGTACGACATCGCGATGGAGGAGTTGCGTCACTTCCAGTACGCAGCCCGCTACTACGCCAAGGACCAGATCGCGCCGGCGTTCGTGCCACGCGACAACGGCGAGCTCGTGCTCGTGCATGACCGCCCCGAGTACCAGCAGAAGGGGGCCGTCCCCTGGAACTGCGCGTATTGCCAGTACAACACCGTCTGCCGCAGCTTGTCCGAGGACGAGGTGCCGGTCAAGATGATCGAACTGAGCAAGCGATGATGGATCCACGACGCACCATCGACATCACTGCGACGATGGCAAACATTTTCGGATGCGGCAACAGCGATGACACCATCGACCAGCTGTGCGAAATCTCCGATCTGGCTGCAAACGTCCGAATCGCTCTCGTCAACTCCGACATCAAGACCGCAGTGCAGGACTTGTTCGTCAATGAAGACATCTTCATGAACCAGTTCGCAGAGTGGGAAAAAGAGTGGTGAAAGAAACAACCCTGGGGAAAGGAAACCCATGATCAGTCAACTACAGAGCCTCGCGAAGAGGATCCCGAAGTCGTACATCAAGACCAAGCCGGGCGGTTTCGCTGCTGACTACTGCTCACACGCAGACATTCAGCAGATGCTGCTCGCCAAGCTCGGGCCGTGCTCGCAAGAGATCACGCAGATCATCCGCAACGCGGACGGTCAGGTCCAGGGCGTGGTGCTGCGTATGCAGTTCTTGATCGACGGCATGGTGACCGTCATTGACGAAATCGGTGAGTGCGAACGTCCCGGCCAGAACGACGGGCTGAACGCAAAGAACGCTGTGTCGGACGCCATCAAGCGGTGTGCGATGCGCGTAGGGCTAGGGCTTGAGCTCTGGTGCCAGGAAACATACGTTCTCGACAAGGCTCTCGCTCGAGAGCAGGAGGAAACAAACAATGAATCTGAATGACGGACAAGAGCGGTTCCTGAAGGGCCGGCTCGGCAAGGACTGGATCCGTAAGGAAGTCACGTCGCAAGGCGTCGAGAAGGTGGTCTGGGAGTCGTCGCTCGCGATCGACAACCGCATGTTGGGTCGCAGCAAGGACGACCCGACGATCTGGGTGTCGTTGACAGCGTGGCCCGACCGGCGCGACAACTCTGACGCCGAGGGGCAGGCGTACGCTGCCGGCAGCGGCAAGGGCCGCACGGTCGTCGTGCGAGGCAAGCTCAAGGAGAGCGAGTACAACGGCGAGCAGAAGTGGCAGATGTCGGTGTACGACGTTGCTGCGATGCTGATGCCGCCTCGAGATGGAGCTCAGGCTGTGAAGCAGGCGTTCCCTGGTGCGACTGAGGAGAAGTACGACGACCCGATGATGGAGCCGTTCTAATGCCAAACGACACAGCGGTGACGTTGCGTCTGCCTCAGGACGTGCTTGACCGTTTGACCAAGCTCGCAGCGGACGACGGGGTGAGTCGTTCGCTGTTGATACGCCGGTTCTTGTTGACCGGCATCTACCAAAGGGAGGAACTGCCGAGTGGCAGTTGATCACCCATTCGCCATTGTCCCACTCGGGATGCTTGGCAGCGTCTCGGCCAGTGCAGTGTGTGTTTACGCTGTGCTGGCCGAGGCTGCGAACCGGGACCAGACAGCGTGGCCTAGCAAAGCGACCATCGGTGACCGTACCGGGCTGTCGGCGCGGACGGTACAGCGGTGCATTGCGGAGTTGCGTGACGCCGGCTGGATCCGTGTCTCTGAACGTAGTCGAGATAACGGTTCGCAGACCTCGAACACGTATTTGGTGATGCGTGTTAGGGGAGACATCGGTGTCCTACCCCCCCAGGACACTGGTGTCTCCCCCCCCGAGACGCTCGTGTCTCCCCCAGAACCAGACCCAAGAGAACCAGACCCATTGGTACTTGAGTTTGTTACCGAAGAACATATCGTCCATCCGCAAGCGGATGAACAACCTAACGAACAGCCTTTCGACATCTGGTGGGCCGAGTACCCACGCAAAGTTCGGAAGCCTGAAGCCAGGAGGGCTTATGCCAAAGCAGCGAAGAAGGTCGGTCATGACCGCCTGCTGGAAGCTATGCGAACGTACCGGGACTTTGACAGCCGGGTGGAAGAAGGTTTCATTCTCCACGCGTCGACATGGCTCAACCAAGAATGTTGGAACGACGAGATCGTACAATCCCGTCAGAGCGACGAGGAGCGCCAGTGGCAGCTTCTGAGAGCTCAGATGGGGCAGGACACCGGCGATGGCTCCTGAACGCAACAGCGGGGCTCCTGACGCTTCTGACGGCGTGCGCTGCGGACGACCCGTTACCGTCCACGACCTCAGCCTTGCAGAGCTACGAGCCTACGCTCGCCAAACCGGTGGCCCCGACATCTACGACCGTGCCGCCCTCATCGACTACATTGTCGCTGACGGGCGTGAACGTCGGGTTCGCTGCTGATCCTACTGGGTCAGCGGGTCACGAGGGTTCGATCCCCTCCACGTCCACAACAGTAACCACGACGACAACAACGGTCCCGCCGGCACCCACAACGCAGGCAACCACTGTCCTCTGGGACAACGTCGAGCGTTGGCGACCAACCGTTACAGAAGCAGTCTTTGCATTCGGCGGTGACGAGGCTGACGTTCATCGCTTTCTCCGAATCATGCAATGCGAGTCGGCAGGACTGCCGGACGCCAAGAACCCCAACAGTAGCGCATCAGGGCTCATGCAACATCTGACCCGCTACTGGCCCGACCGGGCAGAACGAGCAGGCCGGCCAGGAGCCGACGTGTTCGACGCCGAAGCAAACATTTGGGTGTCAGCATGGCTGGCACTCGCCGCCCCCGAGGGCGGTTGGCAACACTGGGTATGCACATGAAACGACACGAAGCAGCTGACCTCGTAGCGCACGCCAAGACGCTATGGGGCACAGCGATGAAGATCACCGCCCAGACCGCAGACGAATGGGCACAGTACGCAGGCGACCTACACCCTGCCTTGATCCGACAAGCCCTCGACCTGTACGCCAGCGAAGGACGGGACTTCCCACCGCCGCTCGGCACGCTCATGTCGCGAGCTCGAGGACTCAGACCGCAGCGAGCGTGGGACGCCAACAGCAACCGGCTGCAATGCTACGAGTGCAGCGGACCGACCCCCAAAGGCAACGCCCACTTCGCATACTGCCCAACCTACGGGGAAGGTCAATACAAACTGACCCAACCTGCTGGTACAGTCCAAGAATGAACCTCGACGGCGACGAAGACTTCGCAGGACTCATCGTGATCGGATGGGACAAGTACGACAACTTGCCCATCGCAGCGACCACCGTCGAACCCTGGCTTGACCTAACCATCGACCAGGAACGAGCCGTCTGGCAGCTGATCGCAGAAATCGCACTCGAGAACTGCGCCCGGTTTGCTGTGCCGGACACTGTTGACGACATGTTCCCCGAATAAGAAAACCCCCCTGGAGCAATGCTCAACAGGGGGGTTTTTCACATTGTGGGTGTTTCAACAGGCCAAACCATAACCTCGTCGCAGGATCTCCCTACGCACCATGCCCACAAC
>JBDGYW010000464.1:0-5684 GCA_039588935.1 Gemmatimonadota bacterium
TCGCGGTTCATGCTTATCAATATGATAATAGTATTACGTTGATAATGGTAGGTTGGTTTCACCATGATTGACGACCCACACGGCTCAAGTCATGTTTGCCTCATGGGTGCTACTCGAGATACCGGAGGTCTCCTATGCGATTCATTCATTCCCTTTTCACGGCGGTGGCGGTACTCATGACTGTTTCCCAGGATGGATTGGCCCAAACCCAACGCACGGATACGCGACCTCCCGTCGCGCGGGTCATTCCGAGAAACCTCACCGAACACGGCCATACGCGTGTCGACGACTATTTCTGGCTCCGTGAGCGGGAGGATCCTGAGGTGATTGCGTACCTCGAGGCCGAGAACGAATACACCAATGCAATGATGGCTCACACCGAAGGGATGCAGGAACAGCTATTCGAGGAGATCAAAGGTAGGATCAAACAGGACGATTCCTCTGTTCCGTACCGGGAAGGCAACTACTACTACTACACTCGATACGAAGAGGGGAAGGAGTACGCGGTCTTTGCCCGAAAGCGCGGTTCGCTAGACGCCGCTGAAGAGGTGATGCTGGACGGGAATGCCTTGGCTGAGGGCCATGGCTTTTTCTCCGTCGGCACGTGGCAAGTGACGGAAGATGAGCGGTTGCTGGCGTATGCCGTGGATACACAAGGACGAAGGTTCTATTCGGTGCGGTTCAAGAACCTGGAGACCGGGGAGATTCTCTCGGACGAGATCGATTCCATCACGCCCAACATCGCCTGGGCAAACGACAACCGAACCCTCTTCTACACGAAGCAAGACCCCGAAACGTTGCGGAGCTTTCAAATCTACCGTCACGTGCTGGGTATGGATATCGAGAACGATGAACTCGTCTATGAGGAGTCGGACACCGAGTTCGGCACCTACATATTCAAGACAAAGACCAAGCGATACTTGATGATCGGCTGTTCTCAGACGCTATCGTCCGAATTCCACTTCTTGGACGCAAATGACCCGCAGGGTCAGTTCAGCGTGGTGCTGCCCAGGGAACCTGACCATGAGTACTCGGTGGATCATTTTGGCGAAGACTTCTTTTTCGTCACAAATGATAATGCCAGGAATTTCCGTCTCGTACGGGCTCCCGTGACGAGCCCTGACCGAGATCACTGGGAAGAAGTCCTTCCCCATCGAGAAGACGTGCTTCTCCAAAGCATCGAAGTGTTTCGAGATCATCTGGTAGTGAACGAACGCAAAGATGGACTCACCCAGATCCGCATCAAACGCTGGGACGGCAGCGGTGATCACTACCTCGAGTTCGGGGAACCGGCGTACGCGTCGTACGTGCACGTCAATCGCGATATCGAGTCGGGCGTGCTGCGATATGGATACACCTCCATGACAACGCCCAATTCAGTGTTCGATTACGACATGGAATCCCGCGAGAACGTGCTTCTGAAGCAGGATGAGGTGTTAGGAGGCTTCAGTTCGGAAGATTACGTCACTGAGCGCCGTTATGCCACGGCGCGGGATGGTATCCGGGTACCCGTTTCGATAGTCTATCGGGTCGGCACGGTTTTGAACGGATCCAGTCCGTTGCTTCTCTACGCCTACGGGTCATACGGGGCGAGCATGGATGCCACTTTCAACGCAGCCAGGTTGAGTTTGCTCGATCGAGGTGTTGCCTATGCAATCGCACACGTTCGCGGTGGACAGGAACTCGGCAGGGCATGGTACGAGGACGGCAAGCTCTTCAACAAAAGGAACACGTTCACGGACTTCATAGATGTGGCAGAGTTCTTGGTCGACGAAGGCTACGCCGATCCAGAGCGGTTGTTCGCTGAGGGCGCGAGTGCGGGCGGTTTGTTGATGGGAGCGATAACCAACATGCGTCCGGATCTCTGGAGGGGGATTTTCGCGCATGTGCCGTGGGTAGACGTCGTGACGACGATGCTCGACGAAACCATTCCGCTTACGACATCGGAGTACGACGAGTGGGGAGATCCGAACGAGCGTGAGTATTACGACTACATGCTGTCGTACTCTCCGTACGATCAAGTTGAGGCGAAAGAGTACCCCAACATCCTCGTGACCACGGGACTACATGACTCACAGGTTCAATACTGGGAACCTGCGAAATGGGTCGCAAAGCTCCGGGCGGTCAAGACGGACGACAACGTCTTGATCTTGAAGACGCACATGGAAGCCGGCCACGGGGGTGTGACAGGGCGCTATCGACGCTACCGAGATACGGCATTCCAATACGCGTTCCTGCTGGACCTGGCTGGGTTGGGAGAGCATCTGATCCCGTAAAGGGCGAGTCACGGAAGAGAATCGGTGCACAAGAATCTCGGCGCAAACGCCCGGCATCAGGCCGGGCGCTTGCACTTGGGTGCAACGACTTCCAGGTCGTTCGTCAAGGCATCGCGGTTCCACGGTCGATGAATGACGTAATGAGTGGACTTTTCACGTTCAGCAGAATTTGCTCACCATCCGTCGGAGAGAGCAGTTGCGTCTTCACTCCCGCAACATGATTGTCGATGACCGACGCGGGAGTGGCTCGTGCAAGCGAGTATATCTTCAGCCGAAATGGCATACCGCCTTCCATAAGCCTGTCAGGCAGGACAAACGAGCGCTCCGCGCCCCGGTTGACCGTCCCCAGCTCAAAACGTTTACCTGCCTCTGTGACCGCAAAAACTTGGACATCCAGAGAATTGTAGTTGCGCACGAGGACGGTGGCATCCGGATTGTCAGGTGTTGCTGAGGCGCCTGCCGGAATCATAGCCAGTGCTGCAATGGCAGCCGCGACAAGCAAAGAACGGCGGTTGGTCGTTTGCATGTTCCACACTCCTCCCAAAATAGTCGAGTCTCTGGGGGGAACGAGAACCACGCTAAAACATGTACGTATCGAGGGCTCTTCTAGTTTCGCTCCGTCTTGTAGGTGCCGGCAGCTTGCACCATCTTTACCGGCCACGACAGAGTTACCGCCCGTTGGTGCGAGTGCGGATTCGTCACTTGCCGCGGATACGGAGAAAACACCAAAGCGTTCTGGGGGACCCATGAAGAAACTGTTCATATTCATATGCTTGCTCTCGATGACGACTGCTGCGAGTGGGATGTCAGCGCAGGAAGGTGGACCACCGGCTGGGCCCGCCACCGAACCGACACCTTCCGTCTGGGAAAGCAACCATTCGATCGTGGTCGGCGGTGAGACGGTCGAATACAAGGCAGTAGTCGGAAGCTTCATATTGCGCGACGATGAAGAGAAAGCGACCGCGGAGTTCTTCTACACAGCCTACTTCCGCACGAACGTTCAGAACGTTTCAGAGCGCCCAGTTGTTTTCGCGTACAACGGCGGTCCGGGATCGGCATCGTTCTGGCTGCATATGGGCATCATGGGTCCTCGCAGAGTAGTCACGCCCAATGTTGGTCAACAGGCGCCTCCGCCGTATCCGCTTGTGGACAACGAGTACACTCTGTTGGACAAGGCCGACATTGTCATGGTCGACCCTGTCGGTACCGGATTCAGTCGCCCGGCCGGCGAGGCAGAGGGAACGGATTTCTGGGGACTCGACGAAGACGCGGCGTCGATCACGCAGTTCATTCGTCGGTTTCTCAGCAAGTACGAACGTTGGAATGCGCCACGGTATATCCTGGGTGAGAGTTATGGAACGACACGGTCTGCTGTCTTGGCTCGGCACCTTCAGGGTGCGAACATCGACCTTAACGGGATTATCCTCGTGTCTGCAGTGCTGGACTTCAACACGATCCTCTTCGCCGAGGGATCGATCGTTCCGTTCGTCGTGAACGTGCCGTCATTTGCGATTGTCGCCGCGTATCTGGATGCGCTCCCCGGGGGGGCACCGGCGGATCTTGACGCGTTCATGGAAGAAGTCGAGAACTGGGCACTGACTGATTACGCAACTGTGCTCTTCAAGGGTGGAGCAACCGATCCTTCCGAACGTTCCCGAGTGCTCGAACAGATGCACGAGTACACTGGATTGAGTCGTGAGTATCTCGACAAAGCGAATCTCCGGGTTTCCGCTCCGGAATTCGAGAAAGAGCTGTTGCGGGACCGGGGCTTGGTGGTAGGCCGCCTGGATGCACGGTTCACAGGCCCAACAGGCGACCTGCGTGAAACGACTCCGTCGCACGATCCGCAATCAACCGCCATCAGTTCGGCATACACCTCGCTGTTCAACACCTATCTGCGGAATGAACTCGGCTACGACGGCGATCGTGAATACGTGCCCAGCGGTAGGGCGGGGCCGTGGAATTGGAACCGCAGAGGTGCAAACATTGGCTTCGGCCTGGGAGGAATTCCCAATGTCGCTCCCGATCTAGCAACCGCGATCCAGCGTAACCCACGACTGGAAGTGCTGCTCGTTAATGGTATCTATGACTTGGCGACACCGTATTTTGCCGCGGTTTGGACAATGGACAACATGGGTCTTCCCACAGATCTCCGCGACAACATACAGCGGGCTGACTTCGCAGCCGGTCACATGATGTATGTGGAGCAGAGCCTGCTTCCGCAGTGGAAAGAAACACTCGATGCGTTCATTCAGCGGACGTCGAGGCCAGCGTTGATTCCGTAGGTGTGAATCGCAACAAGAACTGGCACCTATTCGGCTTTGGGTCCTGCCTAGGTTGCGGGACCCCTTTTTCATCATTGAATGCTCTGGTACTATCGACGAACAGTTGGAGAAATCATATGTTAGGCAGGGCCCGCAAGGATGTGAGCGAGAGCGTGTACGCGGCACGCTATTACCCTGCTTTTGGAGGCGACACTGGTGACTGAAAGCGACGAATCCACCATCCTCGATGGCAACGATGAATCGCAAGGTGCCGAGCACCCAGACCGCATAGGCCCTTACCGCATTCTCCAGGTCTTGGGTGAAGGCGGTATGGGCGTCGTTTACGACGCCGAACAGCTCGAGCCCGTCAAACGCCGTGTCGCGATCAAGGTCATCAAGCTGGGGATGGATACCAAGGAGGTCGTCGCCCGGTTCGATGCCGAACGACAGGCGCTCGCCGTGTTGGACCATCCCAACGTTGCCGCGATCCACGATGCCGGGACGACTGAGTCGGGGCGTTCGTACTTCGTCATGGAGAAAGTCCCGGGCATTCCGATAACGCACTTCTGCGATGAACACAAGCTCAACACGGAGTCACGCCTCAAGCTGTTCTTGCCTGTATGCAGGGCGGTGCAGCACGCTCATCAGAAGGGCATCGTTCACCGGGACTTGAAACCGACGAACGTTTTGGTGGCGTTCATCGACGGGATTCCCGTTCCTAAGATCATCGATTTCGGGATTGCCAAGGCGATCAACTGGCGCCTGTCAGAGAAGACCCTAGTCACCGAATTGGGGCATCCCGTCGGTACACCTGCGTACATGAGCCCGGAACAGTGGGAGGCCTCCGGCCTCGACGTGGATACGCGAACCGACATATACAGTCTTGGAGTGTTGCTGTACGAGCTACTCGTCGGGCGCTTACCGGTCGAACCTGAAGTTCTCAACAAGGCGGGGGGAGCAGCAGGTCGGTTGCTGCAGGAGTCAATTCCGTCAACACCAAGCCGCCGGCTTGGCGAACTCGGGGATACTCAGTCCATCATCGCGCGGCTTCGCGACACCAGTGCAGACGACCTGAGAAAGGAACTCAAAGGCGATCTCGATTGGATCACCATGAGGGCGATGGATCCGGATCGCACTCGGCGTT
>JBDGYW010000465.1:0-5632 GCA_039588935.1 Gemmatimonadota bacterium
CATGAGGATTCTCGCGCTCGTCGGAACGGCTGCTGTGCCGTTGAGCGCCGTGGGGCAGGGTCGTGTTTTCACTGTCCATCCGTATGCCGTGCTGGGCACACGCACCGACCGATCCGCCGGCGTGACGTTAGGTGACGTAGACGGTGATGGTGACCTCGATGCAGTCGTGGCCAACGGTCGGCATTGGGCGCAGGAGAATGAGATCTTCTTTAACAATGGCACTGGCACGTTTACCGTGGCACGACCGCTCTCTTTGCGGCGCTCAACCAGCTACGCCGCACCGCTGGCGGACCTCGACGGAGACGGCGATCTCGATGTGGCCGTGGCAAACGACCGGGCGCCGAACAGGATCTACCGCAACGATGGAACGGGTATGTTCGAGGATGCAGGAACGTTTGGTGGCGACGCTGCGCCGGCGCGCAGCCTGACGGTTGCGGACGTCGACAGCGATGGTTCTCTCGATCTGCTCGTCACCAACCGTGGAGCGGAAAACGCCATCTATTTCAACGATGGCGCGGCGAGATTTCCTCACCGCGTGCCCTTTGGATCAGCCAACGATGCCACGATCTCAGTTGCGGTTGGCGACGTGGATCACGACGGCGACTTTGACCTCGTTCTCGCTAACCGGGAAGGACAATCGAACTACGCCTACCTCAACGGCGGGGCTGCAGACTTCACCGAGCGCCGGCCCTTTGGCACCGGTCGGGACGAGACGCGGGCCGTTGCCTTGGACGATCTTAACGGAGACGGTTTTCTGGACATCGTTGCAGCGAATATCGGAGAGCCCAATGGCGTGTTCTTCGGAGACGGCGCTGGGAACTTCCCTGAGGGAGTCATGTTCGGCAGTGCTGACGGTCCGACGTACGCGCTGGCGCTGGCCGACCTGGACCAGGACGGTGATGTGGATATCGTGGTTGGGAATGCCGGAATGGCGAACGCAGTCTTCTTCAATCGCGGGGATGGACGAGCCTACTTTGAGTTGCGGTTCGGCGACGCAATGCACGTTACATACGGTGTGGCCGTCGGGGACCTCACCGGCGATGAATATCCAGAGATTGCAGTCGCCAACTCAGACGGCCCCAACATCATCTACCTCAATCGAGCCCCGTCCGGAAGATGAGTGCTGGTGGTCCGACCCACGTTTCGGCCAAGCGCAACGGTATCTGCGTACATCGGCGGCCCGTGCCCGTTCGGTTGGAGCCGGGTGAGGTCTGACGGACTGAAGATTGCTCGCCGCGACAACCCGCGGTTCTAGAAGTTCCGGAGGCCGAAGGGGTAGGAACACCGTATGCGCCTATTTGGGGTGTACAGAGGACCAATAATCCCCTGTACGTATCGGATGCCCCTTCAGACGGGTTCCTTGGCCGATGTGCTTCGAATGTGCTTTGAGGCGACGGCTTTCACCCTTGCCCTCCGTGACCTTCGAAGTGTCAGATACCTATCCAGAGACTCCCTGAGTACCACAAGATCCACGGAAACCCAAGGACATACGCTCGTTCGGCATCCAGATCCTCGCCAGGATCATCTGGACCTCGGCGCACGCGGTTTCAAAACGGCTTTCTTGGTGGGGAGGAAGGAAAGCTGCTAGCTGGTGTGATCTACGGCACAGCATGACCGGATCGCGAGGCATAACGTGGTGCCCAACTCGACATTTCAGGAACGGTCACCATGTCCATCTCACGTTTCGCCATGCTCGGCCTTATGTGTCTCTTCGCGGGCGCCTGTACGGTCGTCATTCAGCCAGCAGCCGATCAGCCGGAGCCGGCTCCCTCTGCCACTGAGCAGGAAGCCGATGTCGGTGTCGCCGATCCGGAGCCCGTGCGTAGGCCTCCGCGTCAGCAGCCCAGACGTCGGCCCACGGATCCGGATCCCGATCCCGGCCGCTACGAACCCGAGTCACCGTCTCGACGTCCGTTGGCCGGGGAAAACAGGGTGAACCTCGGCATTCCTCCAGGGCATCTACCGGAACCAGGTGAATGCCGCGTTTGGATCCAGGGCACGCCTCCGGGCCGCCAGGCCAGGTCACGGCCCTGTCACGGTATTCTGGCAACGGCACCAGTAGGATCGTGGATTCTGTACCGCCCGGCCCAATACCAGCGCCAGGTGCGCGTTCGTTACCTACATGCAACCCAGCGAATGATCATAGCGGTGCGCGCATTCGACGCGGAGACGGGTGATTACTTGCGCGACTTCGCGCTTGCGGAGGACGACAACAACATGGGACCCCGTGCCATCGGGGGAACTGGTCCGTCCGTCCGTCCAGGCGGTGACCCAAGGGGGAATCGGGGGAATAGCGGCAACGACCGGGACCGGACGGGCACTGCCCGCGACAGGGATACGAATGCGGGCAACAATGGCGTCGCGGTGGGTAGGGCAGACACCACCGGGAACCGGCGCTCGGATGGAAACAACAATGGCGTTGCCGTGGGCCGTGGGCGGGCCGACACTACGAGGGGCCAATCGTCCAATGAGGGAACCCGTGGCAACCGGGGAGCTGAGGAACGGCCTGCGAACGCAGCTGGAAAACCTTCGAATCAGGGACGGGGCAACTCCACGACCGCGTCCGACACGTCGGGCACCAGACGTGTGGCCGGTGGCGATAGCGGAATTCCCGTGCGTCAAGCCGACGCCGCCGGCAACAGACGCACTGCCAGAGGCAATATCGGAGTCGCCGCGGGGCAGGCCGACACCACGAGCATCACGCGCACAGGAAGGCGCGACAACGAAGTTCCCGTCGTCCGCCGAAGCGACAGCACCGGTGTCGCCGTAGCGAGCACAGGCAGAGGTGGGGACGTGACAGAGGAGCCACGCGGCGGCACCCCGAAGGTTCGTGCAGATCGCCGCGGTGAGCCGGAAGACACGCCACTGCGCTCAGACGTGCGGTCTTCTCTCGGGATCAATGCGCGTTACTTGCCAAGTGCGGGCCAGTGCCGCGTTTGGGAACCCGGGCTGCCGTTCAGACGGCAAGCTGGGCCGGCGAGCTGTGACGGAATCGCCGACGGCGCACCGGCGGGAGCCTGGATCCTGCGCCGCTCGACTGCTCAGCCGGATGTGATTCGGGTGGACTACATGGACGAAGAAACTGCCGGAGTAGTTGCGCGGACGAGTGAATTCGACGCGACTACTGGGGTAGCCCTGAGGTCTGCGCGGCCAGAGCCGCGGTAGTCAGTCGTCAACGCGGCAAACTGTGACCGATGCATCCCGGTCCGTGGTGATCATGGGCCGGGATGTCGCTTTCAGACGTCATCCTCTGAGGGTACACCGTTCCGCGCTCCCCACATCTTGGTATGTAGCGTACGGCAGTGGTTTGCTGTGTCGGCGTATGCCATCGACTACTCAACAGCGTTTCTTGCCCCTCTACTGTGTTCGCCCTTCAGCGCTCCACGCGACTTGGTGATCCGGGCAGCCGAACCACGTGGGGGAACTCTTCGGCGTGAGTTCCGACCCGCCCGGCCTGACCGTTCTTACCGTTGCCTCAACTAGCGGCGCACCGGAGGATCGGTTCGCCGTATCTGCAGGGGTGATCTGACCTGCCAATCTGGTGTCGGCTCATCAACAGGGTGGTACCGGTAGACACGCACGCACACCCCAGACGGAGAACCGGGGGTTGAAAACACCATCAATCACCCTTCTGTGTCAGGGAAAAGGTACGTCAAACATGTCCAATCCGAGTCTCGACCTCAGATCTTCCTGCTCCTCTGCCTTTGTGCCAGGTCACCAATCACCAGCGCCGCCATACTCTCGACTATCGGGACGGCCCTCGGCACAACACATGGATCATGACGTCCCTTGGCCTCCAGTGTGGCCTCATTGCCGTCGAAATCGACCGTGCTTTGAGCCTGACCGATGGTTGCGGGTGGTTTAAACGCCACGCGGACAATAATGGGTTCCCCATTTGAGATTCCACCCTGAACCCCTCCACTGTAGTTGGTGAGCGTCCCTAAACGATCTCCTTTGTTGATAAAGGGATCGTTGTGCTTCGAACCGGTCAGGCGGGTCCCCGAAAAACCTGACCCGATCTCAAATCCCTTGGTGGCTGGAATCGACATCATGGCCTGGGCAAGAAGTGCTTCCATCTTGTCAAACACGGGTTCCCCCAATCCGGCGGGAACGTTACGGCATACGCAAGTGATTATGCCGCCAAGGGAGTCCTGATTTTTCTTGGCATCCCTGATTGCTATCACCATTTGCCGGGCATCAGCTTCTGATGGACAGCGAATGATGTTCTCGTCCACCGCGTTGCGGGTTATGCTGGTTTCATCGATTTCGGACGCGGTAATAGTACCGACCGCATTCACCCAGGCCACTATTTCAATCCCGTACTCCTCATAGAGGAATTTTTCGGCGACGGCGCCTGCGGCTACCCGCCCGATGGTTTCCCTGGCGCTGGATCTTCCACCGCCACTCCACGCCCGGATTCCATATTTCAGCTGGTAGGTATAGTCAGCGTGGGACGGACGGGGAATCGATAGCATCGATGCATAGTCTCCCGGTTTCTGATCCCGGTTGGCCACGCTCAGCGCTATTGGTGAGCCCAAGGCCCTGCCATTTTCAACGCCCGACTGAATGGTAACCTGGTCGGATTCATCCCTGTCGGTCGTCAAACTGCTCTGGCCGGGACGACGGCGGTCAAGCTGGGGCTGAATGTCCTTTTCGCTGATGGCCAAACCCGGGGGACATCCGTCCACAACCGCACCGACTTCTCTTCCGTGCGACTCACCAAAAGTTGTCACTTTGAAAACGGTTCCGAATGTACTTGACATATATCTTCTCTCCCAAGAAGCTGCATTTCATTAGATAGTGCATCTGCGTCTATCAAGGGCCATCCCGGTCTTGGGGCATACGATTGGCCCACGGAAGATCTGCCCGTATTGCTTTCTTTACCTTCTTTCGACATTCAATATGCCACACTCATCATCCGGATAAGGATTCGACTATCATTGGAATCTTTCAACCCTGAACCTATAACGTTCAGGTCACATTCAGCCCATCGAACACATTACAGGAATCGGGTGTGAGTTTTCCACACGACTTTCGCCCCGGATGAAGGTTCCCTCAACCACCAGGCCTGCCATCCATATCGACGTCGGATGCTCACAGGTTTCTACCGAGATCGGCGTTTCCGTTAGGCTCCGCGGCAATTTCACGGCCCGTAGTCGCCGGCAGTAGCGCAAAGTTGATATCCCCTGGCGAGAGCTTCCGGTCAACCCTTCATCTCTGATTGCCGTACCGTAGACAGCCGCGGCCCCATAGAGATATCCGGCCTGGGAACCAACGGGTTCAGCCGTACATGCTCCAGGCCGATGCGTTTCATGGCCGGATCCAAGACCGTCCGCAATCGTGGGAGGGTTAGATTGAAATCTCTACACTGATCTCACGCGGAAACCCCTCACAGAGATCGTGCAAGAGAACACCGTTTGAGCTGCAACCGTGCTACCCGCGTGGCCCGCCGTGGCCGCGGCGGTTTCCCACGAAATGCGCAACACGCTGGGATTGCGCGTCGACGTTACTCCCGTTGCGGTCGGTGAGCTTCTGAGCGGTGACCCGAAGGCCCACTGGTTCACAGACCATCGAGCTGGGCGATCCGAGAGTTAGGACTAAGGAGAATTCGCTATGATGATCGTCATGAAAC
>JBDGYW010000466.1:0-11112 GCA_039588935.1 Gemmatimonadota bacterium
CGAAGCCATAGCCGCCGCCATCGATGATCGTCGTCACAACCGGATCCAGCCTAATTCAGTCGGGAAATTCTTGGAACGGTATTCGCGTGAAGAAATGACACGTAAGCTAGAGACTGTGTTGGATGGGTTGAGTGCGACACGACTCCTTTCAGATCACGCGGGCGGACGCGTACCGAATGAACAGGTTCGGACCGAGCATGAATCCCGTAGGTAGACGGAATTCGAGGGACCAGAAGCTCCAGAGTACTACGCATGTTGTATTCTTAACATTCTGTCTTTGGAACTTTCTTCTGCTCGTTCGTCCGCAGGATTATATCACGCAGATGCAGGCGTTTCGTCCCAGCTTAGCCGCGACCGCTATGATGCTTGCTGTGCTGGTGATCAACGCAAACGCTATAAAGGGGCCGCCGTTATTTAAGGAGAAACAAATAAAGTACTATACTGCGCTGTTTCTGGTCATGGTTGTCGGCATTCCTTTCTCAATCTATGCCCGTCATTCTTTCGATAGAGTATTCACTGAACATGTAATGGTCGTTCTGTATTTCTATGTTTTCTATAAGGTCGTTAATACGGTCGACAGGCTATCTGTGACACTTCTGCTGAGTTGCCTTGGTAGCGGAATTTACTCTGCTGTTTCACTGCTATTTGGCACGTTTATCACTGGTCGCGTCACATATGGGACAATGTTTGACCCCAATGATCTGGCGTACTTCATTCTGGTTTTTCTGCCGTTTAATCTGATTTTCGTTGGACGCGACAGACCGTTATGGATTCGCATAGCATGTCTCAGTAGTTTTGGGTCAGGGATACTGTTGATTCTGTTGTCAGGCTCGCGAGGCGGCTTGGTGGCATTTGCTGCAGTAATGCTGGTTTTCTTTGTCAAGAGCGGAGCAGCCAAAACTTGGATGAAGTTGGTTACTGTTGCTTTGAGCGTGGCTTTTTTTGCATATGCCCCCGTCAACATAGAACGGTATTCCACATTGTTGAGCTTGGAGAGTGACTACAATATTTCGAGCGAGGGAGGACGATTGGCGATTTGGAGTATAGGTATTCGTACGATGGCAGCCAATCCCTTAACGGGGGTAGGAGTTGGGAACTATGGACAAGCTGTCGGCAGGGATCGCATAAGTAGAGGCTTAACACCGCGTTGGCAGGGAGCTCACAATTCAGCTGTCCAGCTCGGTGCCGAAACCGGGGTGATCGGGCTGGGGATTTTTTTGTGGGCCAGTCTTAACGTCTTGCGTATTCTCAATCAGGCAAAGAAGACAGCACGGCGAGCTGAGATGGTCAGAATCGCTGATATGAGCTTTCTTGGTTTCGTAGGTATGTTCACAGCGAGCTTGTTTTTGAGCCAAGGATATTCGGTATACTGGGCCTTTTACGTTGCACTCTCTGCCGCGGTCAGTCAGATGTTGATTAGGGAGCAGCCTAAGACGCTCCGGGTCGCCCCAAATCGCCGAAGTGCCTCAGTCGGGGGTTCGCCTACCTGATCTGCTCTGTCGGATCTTACTCTGAATGCGTGAGCCATGAGCACAACTCAGTTCTTAGCAGAGCGTGTTAACCTCTTTACTCCGCTACCTATGGACTTGTACGCTTTGCGAACCTTCATGAGGGTTCGCCAGACTCTCGGGAGAATAACGAACTCTAAAGAGTAGAAAGCTCTGTACAGGACCGGCCGAAGGGGCAGATCGTAATAGCCAACCAAGGGCACCACCTCTGGGCCGAACTTCCTCTTGAAGAACTCCTGTGATGGCGTCGTACCGACGCCACGAAAACTATACCACCGGCACCCGCGTTCCTTGGCCCAGCGTATGCTCTCCCAAACATACGCATAATATGTTTGCAGTCGGTTGTACTGAGGCGGCGTACCCATGTGCATTGCCAGGCATTTGCCGCCAAACATCAGGCAGATCAAACCTCCGATGATCTCTCCTTGGTACATGCAAAGAAACAGTCTACCGTCTCCCTTGGAAACAAACTCGTTCCAAAGTGCCTCTTGATATCGATACTGCCGGCACATGAAGCCTTTGTTGACCGTAAAATGACTGAATACCGTGTAAAACGACTTCAGTTCGTCTAATGTCTCAGCTGAGCGGATTGTTACGCCTTCTTTTGCCGCTTTTCTGACGCATCGTCGTGCGTCACGAGTTATTGTATTTAAAAGTGCTTCTGTGTCGTCGGCCTTCGTGAGGTCAATTCGATATACGTCCCTGGGAGAGTTCCAGAAGGACCAGCGATGGTCCAAATGGATGAAACCGTGGCTCACAAATATGTCATCACCGTCAGTGTAGAACTCCTCGTGAAGATTGGGGTCTATTCTCAGAAAGATCGATCCATTCTCCCGCGCCATTTTCCGAACGTGAGAAACCACAAGACTCAGGGTCTCTTCGTCATGGGGGTCGCACAATGGACCCTTTTGTGCGTACATGATTGAAAGCCCTGTCCATGGAATCTTCTTGGTGAGCACCATGAACAGCCCTCTGGCCTCGCCAGGGGCGTGGCCTCTCACAATGAGATAGGAAGGCTTCCAACCATCGACCTCCCTCACTCTGCCCCAACCATAGGCGTTCAGCGGATGAGAGAAATCGAAGGTGGCAGCAAGCCGATTCCACTGCTCCGCATCGTTGTGCGGCAGCTCTTCAACCGTCAATGTCATTGTCTTGTCGTTGTGTCAAAACGAGACGATACTTGAATACCCAAGACCTTCTTGAATCGTAGCTCTCCAGCGTATCGAAAACCCGCTTTTTCAATCCCTCTGATTGATGAGCGGTTGTCTCGATGCACACACATGTAGACGTTCTCGAGGCCCTTGCTGCCCAGATACTCCACAATTGACCTGATCACTATGGGGTATATTCCCTTTCCCCGCATGGGAGGAAGTGTCAGGCAGAACTTGATCTCCGCTTCCTCGTGTCCAAGGGTCAGAAGTCGATTCCGATCGTCGTGATAATAGATCCAGCTGATGTGCTGCACTCCATCTTGATTCCTTGCTATGAAGAAATCGGCAACACCATCGAATGAGTGGCATTGAAACTCCCATGGCAATGGCTGCAGCGCCCGTGCTGCCTGAGCAAGGTGTTCCAAGTCTCCTTTTTCTATCGTGACACCGTCTATTCTCTCAGACAGGTCATCCGGCTGCGCATTGATTTCTTGCCGGAAGACTTGAATGGGTTCGCTGATGTACAGGTTCTGTCTAATGAGACCGACAGTATCGCGGAGCGACCTCCCTTTCATTTGACTGTGCAGAATCTTGAGGGTTCGCATTCAACAACTCCTGTCCGGATCTGGATATGTAATCAGATGATCTCAGATACTGGTGCCTAGATTTGCGTACCCTTCACTGGCTCGATATGCTAGAATCTGAGACAGTCGCATCCAACTGGGTTCAGGCAACCAAGTCTACGTATTTCGCTTCCATGGTACGACCCCACTTCTCCAGACTGTAATCCTCCGATATGGTGATCAAGCCGTTCGTGCCAAGCTGCTTTGCCATCTGTGGATTACTGATGAGAAGCTCCAACTTTTCCCTGATGAGCGTACCGCTACCAGAAGGAACAAGCAAACCGTTGACCCCATTTCGCACGACTTTGGGTACACCACCCACAGACGTGGCAATCACTGGAACTCCCATCGACATTGCTTCCAGCATGGCCATAGGTGTACCCTCGGTGAGAGAGGGCAAAACAAAACAGTCGAACATAGCAAGCCAATGGTGCGTATCTATCTGGAAGCCGGCAAAGTGCACCATTTCTTCCAGCCCTCTGGTTTTCACGTCGCTCTCCAGCAAAGTGCGATCAGCGCCATCCCCCACGATCATGAGCGTGACACGGATGTCTTTGTCGGCAAGTTGCTCGAATGCATCCAACAGGAAGACCAATCCCTTTTCTTCGCTTAGCCGACCGAGATAGCCAATTACGTAGGTATCCTTCGCAATCTTGTGTTGAGCTCTGCCTCTGGAACGCGCCTTTCGCAGAGTCTCTGTATCCTCGTTAGCATCGACAGCATTTGGGACAACCACTATTCGCTCAGCAGATAAACCTCTTGCGACAAGATCATGCTTTATCTCTTCAGAGACCGAGACAATCGTATCGCAGGCCCTTATGGCATACCTATCAAAGAGACTATAGAGTCTCAGCTTTCGGCTATTCGAGATGAAACCATGACAGGTCGTCATGCACTTCAACCCCAATAGCCGGGCCGACAACGATCCACAGATGTCGGCAAAATACCCGTGTGTATGCACTAAATGGAAAGAGCCTCGTCTCAATGCACCATGGAGGAGCCACGCAACACGCGAGACGCTCCGCACTCCACCGCACCGGCTAAGTGGGATTTGCGTCATTGTGCCACCGTATCCAAGTCTCTCGAGTTCCTCTACAAATAAAGGTGCGGCCTCCCATGGACGTACGATCATGACAGGATGAATCTCAAAGCGACTGCGATCGACAACTCGAAGAAAGTTAAGACTGACCTTTTCGGCGCCACCAAACGTTACTGGCGTGAGAACGTAAGCGACCCTGATTCTTTCTTGATCCATGCATGATGTCCTTGCCTATGGAAGCTTGCTGCTTCACGAACGGTTGCCCGGCCACGGCAGAAGACGCGACACAAGAAGCGCAGTGTATTGATTAAGCCTGATGCATAAACCTCGACGCAGTAAGCATGCCGAAAGAGCCAACAATACCAGTCGCGGCGATCCTGGCCAACTAGTGCGCAGGAACTTCAGTCCGATCCCTGCAAGTAGGTAGAAATGTAGTCGGAGCTGCGCAGGGGCTCGCGGGGGCCTGCGAAATCTCCCTGTCGAATCGAATGCCCAAAGAGGACGCATACAGTCCACAAACTTGGGTGGAAAGCGGGTCTAGAAATGGTGATTCGTGCATCTGGGTAACCCGAACGACCTCCGGTTGACGATCGTCCGCGTATGTCGGGCATGCCTTGAAGGCCACCGGTAACTTGCGCTTCGCATCGGTATAGTTATTGCTACGAAGCAGAAACTTGGTTCTACGGTCCTAAAGCAACGGCGACGAATCCTATATGGTCTGGCCGCGCTGCTACGCTGGGCCCGTCGGCCGAAGGTTCAGCTTGACACGTTGGAGAACGACCTTTTACTATCGTCTTGGATCCCTGAACCCATGACATATTCTCGTATCAGCGAGCCAGTGCCAATTCGGAGTATCGACCGAAGCGCGTACGGCATTGCCGCGCTGTTCGACGTGGGCGGTTGGAGGATCGTCACCTACGACCGTGGCCAGCCAACGTCGACGACCCGATTGCCAGCGTTCCACGTGGTGGACTGCTCTGCGAATCAAACTCGGGAGGGCCGCATCTTATGTTAGGCACAGCAGACAAGCTGCCCTGGCTTACGCTTCGGCGTGTTGCCATCGTGGCGGCCTTCGCCTCCCTGCTCACTGCAGGAATACTCGCGTTGCTCTATCGGGAGATGGGTGGACCCGGCGATCAGCTCGACTATTTCGACCAAGCGGCCCGGTTCATCCCGTATGTCCATAACTACTACGGGCCGGGCTATCTCATAGCCCTGCGCGTTGTTCACGTAGCAACGTCGCTGGATTGGTATTGTGCAGTGCCATTTTCGGCCGCCTTCTGGGAGAAAAAGGCCGCTGGTTGGCACTGATAATCGTCGCTTTGAATCCAGAAGTCGTGCGTGGGGGGTACACAGTCACAACGAACTTGTACGCAGCGACCTTTGTGCTTGGAGGCATTTGGCTGACCACGAGGACCAGCGTGAGCGCCTCCCGCGGATGGGTCCTCGCAGGTCTGATCTTTGGCTTGGCGTATCTTACAAGATTCGCTGCCTCCGCCTACATTCTTGGCGCGTTGCTCGGTGTGTGGTTCCTGCGGGAGCAGCTGAAGGACAAACTGCGCATCACAGCGCTGCTGGCGGCGGGTGCAGCCACTCCGGCTATTTGTTGGGTGATATTCCTTCATGCGGTGCAGGGGTACGTCCCCGACAACTACAACTTCATCCACCTGACACGCGCGCTCGGCCAATTCCAGACGTTTTTCGAGATGGATGATTTGGTTCGGGAATACGGTAGTTTCTGGGGGGTCCTCCAATCCGATCCCACCGTACCACTGAAGCTGTTCGCGTTCGGGGTGAAGGAGTTGATCAAGTATCCGTTCACCGTAGCCTTCCAAATCCATTTCGTGTTGGCAGGCTTTCTCGTCCCGGGGCTGCTTTGCCTCATCGCTCGCAGAGACGCGCACGCACCCTGGCTCCTGTCCTTTCTCGCAGGGCTGTTCTTGACCGGAGTATCTGGGTTGGGTTGGCCACATTACTACTTGCCGATCATTCCGTTTGCGGTCGTTCTCATGGTGGTGGCGATAGAACTCTTGTCTCAACCGTGGGGAGTGCTGACACGGCGCCTAATAGCGTTGTCCATCGCCGCAGTCGTAGCCGTTTGGTCCGTGGCGGACATCAACGCAAGCTTCCTGAGCACGAATACGCCAGAATTTGGGGTGGCTCGACGCTACATCGAGCGGAACAGCGATCCGGAGGCAGACGTGGTGTCTTGCACGGCAGCGAGCCTCATCTACGGTTCAACACTGAGGTTCATCGATCATTCGAAGATCGTCTCCCCGGATGATTCCGTCGGCCACGTTGATCGCTTGCGCCAACACGGGGTGACCTACTTGGTCATCTCCGAGCGGCATACGCCAAACGAATTCCCAGAGCTCAGGTCGTTGTTGGCAGATGTACCTCAAGGGGTGCCGGACGGACTGCAACGCGATACCCTCATTACCGATCCGCGTCGCATCGCCGTGTATAGAGTCCTTCCGGATTCCGGGCAGTCCGGACCGTCTGGACGGCCGTGACACGTAATGCGGTATTATGAAGACGCACTTCGTGACATAGGTAGGGCAGATCAACATTGGAGTTGAAGATCTAATCGATTTTATCGGAATCATGTTCGGCAACTATTTTGTCGCGTCAGCGCAACACGATGCACATGTCCGACAATTCACTATTGCACGACGCAAAGATGCAGGGCAGGGAATGGAACTCATTGAGGCGATCCTTTGGTATGCATCCTGCCTGAGCTAACGACTGCAAACTCAGAATTCACATCACCGTTGTACGCTGGCAGTTCTTTTCACTGCTGCCGGAGCCTGATTTGGGAAGTGGCTCTGGCCACTTCAAAACGACGGTTCGAGTCGAACAAGGGAATCTTATGAAGGTCATGATCCTCTGTGGTGGCAAAGGCACACGGCTCCGCGAGCTGACAGAATTGCGTCCCAAACCGATGGTTGAGGTCGGCGGGCATCCCATCCTCTGGCACATCATGAAGCTCTACGCGCACCATGGGATGAACGAGTTTGTCCTGTGCCTCGGCTACAAGGGTGCGATGATCAAGGAGTACTTTCTCCACTATGAGACAATGAACTCCGATTTCACCGTCCAACTTGGCATGAAAAACGGCATCGCCTTCCAGGATCAGAACCACTCCGAGGTGGGCTGGACGGTCACGTTGGCTGACACTGGTGAAGAAACGATGACCGGCGCTCGCGTAGCTCGCGCGGCGAAGTACCTCGACGAGTCCGGAACATTCGCAATGACCTATGGTGATGGCGTAACCGACGCCGACCTGTCGGCCGCGCTTGCATACCACCGCAAGATGGGGCGTTTGGCGACGCTACTCGGCGTTCGGCCGCCAAGCCGGTTTGGCGAGCTGGTGGCAGGCGATGGCCTAGTGCGTACGTTCTCCGAAAAGCCGCAGGTTTCCGAAGGGTTGATCAGCGGCGGCTTCTTCTTCTTCGAGCCGGACTTTCTACGCTATGTCAACGCTGACGAGAGCTGCATCCTCGAGCGCACGCCGCTGCAGCGGTGCGCCGCCGACGGCCAGCTCACCGTGTTCCAGCACGACGGTTTCTGGCAGTGCATGGATACGCTGCGCGACTGGGAAATGCTGCAAACGCAGTGGGATAACGACCAAGCTAATTGGAAGGTGTGGGCATGATCGAGGAAATCGTCGCCCGAATGCTCCCACTCAACTACGACAATGCCAACCAGGCGCTCGGCCGATCGAAAGACAAGAGAGCATGACCGATCCGCAGGCTGTGAGGGCAGACATCCTTGCCCGCGTGCGTGAGTTCCAATCCGGCCGTGTTGCGTCGGCACCGGAATTCCGTCCAGGAGTGGATCCGGTGCGCTACGCCGGACGGGTGTTCGATGCGGACGAGGTTGAGCACTTGGTGGATGCCTCGCTTGACTTCTGGCTCACAGCAGGTCGCTACGCGGAAGAGTTCGAAGCAGGGCTAGCCGAGTTCCTCGGAGTCGAAGACACGCTGCTCGTGAACTCCGGCTCCTCGGCCAACCTCGTGGCAATTTCCTCTCTCACATCACCGAGATTGAAGGATCGCCGGATCAAGCCAGGCGATGAGGTCATCACCGTCGCGGCCGGTTTCCCGACTACCGTCAACCCGATTATCCACAATCGTGCCGTACCCGTATTTGTTGATGTCCAGCTCGGCTCCTATGTTCCGACCATCGATTCCATCGAAGCGGCGGTCGGTCCGCGCACCCGGGCGGTGATGATCGCCCATACGATGGGGGTGCCGTTCCAGGTCGCGGAGGTTCGCGAGTTGTGTAATGCCAGCGGACTCTGGCTGATCGAAGACAACTGTGACGCACTCGGTAGCCGCTACCAGAACCGCCTTACCGGCACCTACGGTGATCTCGCCACTTGCAGCTTCTACCCAGCGCACCACATCACAATGGGCGAGGGTGGTGCGGTGGCGACGAACGATGACGAGCTCGCACGCATCGCCCGCAGCTTCCGCGATTGGGGACGCGACTGCTACTGCGCCGGCGGGGAGAACGACACCTGCGGGAAGCGGTTTGGGCAACAGTTCGGCACGTTGCCCCACGGATACGATCATAAGTATGTCTACAGTCACATAGGCTTTAACCTCAAAGTCACCGACATGCAGGCAGCGATCGGTGTTGCTCAGCTTGCCAAACTGCCGGGTTTCATTGCCGCGCGGAAGGCAAACCACCGGGCGCTCCACGCAGGACTCGCCCCGTTCGCCGACCGCCTTATCCTACATGAAGGCCCACCGGGCTCGGATCCCTCTTGGTTTGGTTACGTTCTCACCGTGCGACCAGATGCCGGATTCAAGCGAGCGGACTTGGTGACCGTCCTGGAGGCCGCTCGCATCGAAACGCGCAATCTCTTCTGCGGCAATCTGCTAAGCCACCCCGCCTACGAAAACATCGAGCACCGCGTAGTCGGAACACTTGGCGCGACTGACCTCATCACCACGAACACATTTTTCGTTGGTGTGTATCCCGGCACGACGCCAGTGATGCTTGATCATGTCCTCGCGACCTTCAACTCGTTCCTCTCGTATCGCTGAAAGGCACGACCATTCCACCGCGTCACTTCAAAGTTCTTCTGGAACGGGTCGAGCGCCACTCGCCCGACGTGGTCACCTTCCATATGGCATGGACGGGACGGCGCCCGCGATTCAGACCCGGGCAATTCGTGCACGTGACGCTCGATGAATACGACCCCGCCGGACATTGGCCTGAGAGCAGAGCCTTTTCGATAGCCTCTGCTCCCAGCGACGCGCATGGCATGCGCTTGACGATCAGCCGTCAGGGTCGCTTCACCTCTCGTATGATGGAGGAAGTTGAACCCGGCCGCACTCTGTGGTGCAAAGGACCATACGGGGAGTTCGTGGTTCGTGCTGCGGGTATGGGCGCACCAGTCGTGCTCGTTGCCGGAGGGACAGGCATCACACCGTTCAGTGCGTTCATGGAAGAAGGGCTGATCCATCCGGATACCGTGTCCGCCCCCGTGCGCCTATACTACGGCGCTCGCACCGCCGACCTGCTCGTATACTCCGGTATCGCTGAGCGGTGTGCTGCCTCGCTACCCGATTTCGAGGCGTGGCTGTGCGCTGAGGAAGGTGAGTTGCCGGCCGGGGTCGCCCGTGGCCGGCTCGCCATCGACCACATCGCAGAAGCTCTGGACCAGAACTTGCTCACGAACTTCTACCTGAGCGGACCGAAACCGATGATCACCGCATTTTCTGAATACCTGCGGGAGGTCCGATGCGTGCCATCAGAGCAGATCCTCGTGGACGCATGGGGATGAGCGATTGGTGAACATCTTTGCTGCAGCAGGCCCATGAGATGAATCCGTATCCTGGAGGATGGTGATGGGTAATCAGCATCCAGAACTCAGCGTCGTTGTCCCCTGCTACAACGAAGAGGAAAACGTCTCGGTTCTCTGTGAATCTGTTGCGGCGGCATTGGAGTCCATCGACTACGAGTTGGTCGTCGTCGAGAATGGCTCGTTCGACCGATCTATGGAGCTTCTGGAGGGGTACGCGGCTGAGGACCCCCGAATTCGCATCGTCCAACTCTCCAGGAATTTCAGCTACTATGGCGGAGTCGCCGCCGGCATGGCCCACGCGCATGGGAGTTATGTCATCACCGTCGACGCCGATCTTCAGGATCCATTGGAAGTCATCCCGAAAATGCTGGCCACGGCTCGAGAGGGGGGGTACGAAGTCGTCTTCGGTGTTAGGCGCACCCGTAAGGAAGGAATTCTGAAACGCGCATCGTACAAGGCTTTCAATAGGCTCTTTAAGTGGCTGGCACCCTTCCCGATTCCCACCGATGCAGGAGATTTCGCCTTGATGAGCCGGCGCGCGGTGGACGCAGTGCTTGAGCTGCCGGAGCACGATCGGTTCATCCGTGGACTCAGGGCGTGGATCGGCTTCAAGACCACCGGCATCTCGTACGATCGTCGAGGTCGTGAGCGCGGGCAGACCCATTTCTCCGTCGGCGGAATGTTCCTGGTCGCGTTTCAGGGCCTTTTTTCCTTTTCGTTCGCACCGCTGCGCGGACTCTTCTACGTGGGCATTTCGATCTGTCTCGCCATCATCCCCATCACCGTCAGCTACATAATCTGGCGCCAGTACAGCCCAGGTAATTGGGCGCCGGGCATAGCAACGATCATAGTCCTCCAGCTCACAACCATGGGGATTGTCACCGCGAGTGTCGGGCTCCTCGGCATGTACCTCTCGATCATCTTCACCGAGGTGAAAGGACGGCCGACGTACATCGTGCAGCGGCTGGTGAAC
>JBDGYW010000467.1:0-6363 GCA_039588935.1 Gemmatimonadota bacterium
GGCCAAGAAGAAGGCCGTGAAAAAGAAGAAGGCTGTCAAGAAGAAGGCCGTGAAAAAGAAGAAGCCGGTCAAGAAGAAGAAGTAGTAGTAGTAGCATTACGATACCGTTGGATCCGGTATCAAACGTTGCACGTTACGGGGGCCGGCACGCTGCCGGCCCCGCAACGTTCTGCCCCTAGGGCCCGTTCACTATCCAGCCGGACTGACTTGTTGTGTTACGGTTTTGCCGCGATGAACCAATCCGGTGATTCGGCTGAGCGATGGTGAGTGGTCCAATCGCCATAGTGTGCCCGGACAACGGCAGGCGCTAGCGAGCCATCGGAGAGTTGAGCAGGGAGGAAGCAGTGAATCCCGCCTGTTGTAGTCATCTGTTTCAATGCATCGAGCAGTCTAACGCGGGTGGGCGCGTCGAGATCACCGAGTGATTTCGGATCTAGCAGCACAAGTGATGGCACGATATCGGGAAACCACTGACCTAACTGCACAACAAGCGCCTGAAGTCGAGACCCGAGTCCCTCAGAGGCCGCCAGCTTCTCTGCGGCCTCGACTGCGGGAAGCGTTGGATCGATGAACAGCACACGCCACTCAAATGCCGCGAGCAGAAGTGCGGCGGGTACTGCCCCGTCACCCAAGACCAGTGCCGCATCTGTCTCGTCGAGCCGAGCCGCGAGGTTTGCGACAGGATCGTCGGACTTCAATCCCCAATATGTCGGATCTCGTTGCGCTTGTCGCAACTTGACGTGGCGGTGACGCCACTTGCGAAACGTCGG
This sequence comes from Gemmatimonadota bacterium, assembly GCA_039588935.1. Lineage (GTDB taxonomy): Bacteria > Gemmatimonadota > Gemmatimonadetes > Gemmatimonadales > GWC2-71-9 > JBDGYW01. Next base: position 771 of record JBDGYW010000467.1, read on the forward strand.
CAGTTGCAGACGCCGCGTGATTAGTCGGTCCACGTGCTCGAGCACCAGCACCTCGGTGAGAACCAATTAGCAAATCTCTTCGAGACAACTCCTCCTTGTATTCCTCTATTCGTTGCTCGAGAAACTCGGCGTACTCTTGGCGGAGTGACTGTTGCTGAGGTCGCCTGCGTTGGAGTAACTGGTTACTCAACATGGCTCGATGTGCACGGTTATCTCGTAGAAACCAAACTGGGACCGGAGTTGGGCTTCGACCGCGTCAGCCGCCCTGTGTGCCACTTCGACACTGACGTCACAGTCAACGGCAATCGTGAGTTCCGCAAAGTAGTGATAGCGGGAGCCGCGCGACCGTATGGAATAGGCACTCCTAACACCATCGATCGCTTCCGCAGACAGGCGGAGTTCCTCCGCCGGGATCGCGTGTTTGTCGACGAGCACGGGCACGGACCGTGCCAGGATTCCCCACGCGAGGACTATGATCACAACGGCTACGGCAAGTGCGACTATGGGGTCTGCCCATCCAAATCCGGCGAGCGACAGCGAGACGCCGGCAAGGACGCCAAGAGTTACAAAAACGTCTGCCTTGGTGTGGGTTGCGTCGGCGAGCAGGATCTCACTGTCCAATTGTCTGCCCTTATGCGATTCGTATGTAGCCACAGCGACGTTCACGAGCAGGGTCCCAACCAGAATCGTGATCTGGACCCCGGATACGTGAAGTGGGGGCGCCCCGGTAATCAACTTCTGTACGGCTCCCTTGACGAGTTCGAAGCCGGTCACTGATAGAAACCCGACGATTGCCAGCGCACCGAGCGTCTCGAACTTCTGGTGTCCGTACGGATGTTCCTCATCTGGGCCTCGCGCGGCGACCGAGATTACCACCAAGGCCAGGAGATTGTTTATCGAGTCGACGGACGAGTGCATTGCGTCGCCGAACACGGCGAGCGATCCGGTTCTCAACCCAATCAAAAGCTTGGCTGCCACTACCGCGACATTCGCGACGAGGATCCAAATTAGAACGAACCGAACTTCCGCAGCGCGTGTCACCGGATCGGCGTGTGCGTGCGACATGACCACCAACCTTACGATGCTTGTCGAAACTGTCAACGGTGAATGTCGCATATCTCAAGGGCAAAGTCAGCCACGCGTCGATATCTTTGAGGTGGGATGAGGGACGCGACCGGCGTTTCGCCGCCTTCATCCGCAGTTGGCTCGACAAGGATGAGATTGGGACTCTTCTGTGAGGGGAGATCAAAAATGCGCGGATTCTGCGTCTTTGTGTTGGCGTTGCTCTTTCCTGCCACACTTCCTGCCCAGCGAGTGGAATCGGGTGTCTTCGTCATGTCCCAGGGTGCGGTCGAGGTGACCCGGGAGAGATATGGCTTTGACGGGGCCACATTGGCCGACACGGTGGACTTTCCGTCAAGTGGCATTCGTATGGAGAGTGTCGCCCGGTACGATGAATCCTACTCCCCGGTTTCGTATGCACTCGATCTGTTCAGGGGGGCGGGCGAGGTGCCCGTGCAACGAGTTGACGTGTCGTTCGGCGATACTGCCGCTACGTGGTCGACTCACACCGAGTTGGGTGACAGCGCTGGGGTGACACCACTCGAGGGGCCCTATGCGTTCATGCAGAACCTGGTGTTCGCTCACCTCGCCGTGGTGCTGCTCAGGTACGATCACGCAACAGGGGGAGATCAAAATCTGAACGTGTGGATGCCGGAACAAACGGCTGTGTTGACCATGGCGATCGAGTTTACCTCGAGCACTGAGGGGACTGTGGAAATTGCAGGCGCGGCGATGAATGTCGAGGTCGATGAAGGCGGATGGCTGCGGCGCGCGACCGTACCCACTCAGAACGTCACTGTTGAATCGAGAGACCAATACCCAACGGGCACATGAAGGCCAATCAGCTCTTTTCAGATCTGCGACTGCTCGGTGTGGTCGGGCCACCTGTAGCTGGCGTGGAGTCGACATTGGATTCTTGCCTCGCCGCGCAGGCAGGTGGCGTAACGGCTCTGCAGGTTCGATGGAAGAACGCGTCCGCTTCGGAGATGGTGAGTCTGACCGAAAGGCTCGTGCAGTCTTTGTCGGTGCCGGTCTACGTCAACGACCGAGCGGATGTTGCATTGGCAGCCGGGGCCATCGGCGTGCACCTAGGTACCGACGATCTCGATCCGGCTCAGGTTCGTTCCATTTCGCCGAGCGCGTTTCGTATCGGTGTGTCGGTAGGAACGGAAGATGAGGCGGAGCACGCGTTGGCGGTGGAGGTCGACTATTGGAGCCTTGGATCGATATACCACACCGGGACAAAACGCGACGCGGGAACGCCGATCGGCACCGACGGCTTCAAGCGACTCTCAGCGCTTGCTCCTGTAGGCATGCCTGTGATAGCCATAGGGGGGATCGACAGGTCAAATATCGGCGACGTTTTGCACGCCGGCGCTCACGGCGTGGCCGTGGTGAGCGCTATCTTCGGTTCGCCTGAGGTTGAAAAGAACGCCCGCGACTTGCGGTCAATCATCGACGAAGTGTTGCCTGCTTCGGCTTCTTAGTTCGGTCAGGTTCCAGATCCCGAGTTGCGTACCTGGCGAATAGCGGCGAGATGCTCACGGTATGTCCGCGTGAACACGTGCCTACCATTGGTGCCAGCCACGAAGTAGAGAAACTCGGTGTCTGCGGGCGCTAGCGCAGCTTCGATGCTAGTAGCGGAAGGTTGGTTGATCGGTCCTGGTGGCAGACCGTCGATGAGATATGTGTTGTACGGAGACCGAACTGAGTAGTCCCGTTCGAAGAGTCGCCGCCGTTGCCCGAGTGAGTAGATGACGGTGGGATCGGCCTGTAGGCGCATCCCTCGCCTCAGTCTGTTGTGGTACACCGACGAGACGAGTCTGCTGTCTGATCGGTCCCGCACCTCGCCTTCGATGATTGAAGCCAGAGTGACTGTCTCATGCTTGGTCATACCAAGTGCAGTGAGCCGCTCATCCCACCCGGGATTCCATTGTGCTTGAAACTCGGCCACCATTTGTGCGACGATTTCGCGGGCATTTGCGCTAGCGCGGACATAGTACGTGCTGGGGTACAGATAGCCCTCGAGTGTCTCGGCGGGGGCACCGAGTTCCGCGAGTAGCGCCGAGTCGCGAACGGCAGCGGCGAGAGAATCCGGGTCGGTGCCGAGTTGAAGGTGGACCTGTTCGGTCACCTCGCTCAACATCAGACCTTCCGGCAAGATCAGGGCATCTGTGGCTTCCCGTCCGTGAACGAGTGCGTCGAGAATGGCGCGGGCCGATGCACCGCGTCTGAAGTCATACGTTCCGGCCTGAATCTCGCTTTCCTGACCCGTCAGTCTGGCGTACATCTTGAAGATTCGGGGAGAACCGATAATTCCGCGCACCGACAGGGATTCAGCCACGGTAGTCAGCGTAGCTCCTCTCGGCACTGTCATGCGCACTGGCTGCTGGTCCTGGTTCACACCTCCACACGCGGAAATAGTCAGAGCCAGCACCCAGGTCCAACGACTCGACAGATTCATTTCTTTCTGCTGTCGAGGAAAGCCTGTAGCAGCACAGTCGCTGCCAGGCTGTCGATTTCGCCCTTGCGACCCCGCACCCGTCCACCGAGTTCGCGCACTGCGGAAAGGGCACGAGCGGTCGTCATGCGCTCGTCCCAATACGTGACCGGTAGCTGCGTCTTCGCGATGAGTGTCGATCCGAGATCCCGAGCGCTTGTCGCGCGTTCATCTTCGGAACCATTTGGTGCCATCGGAAGTCCGACCACGATGCCGACAGGTTGGTGTTCGTCGAGGTGTACCTTCAGGTCCCGCAACGGGAACCGCTTGCCCACGCGCCTTGAGAGTGTCGCGAGCGGTTGGGCGATAGTCTGGGTAGGGTCCGACATTGCGACACCAATGCGTTTCGTTCCTGGATCTATGGCGACGACCCTGCCGGTGAAAGGAATCGTCGGGCAATCATCGGGTGGTGGTGGGTTCTCCTCGTGTGTTGTCATTACCCATGCTGCATTGTTGCGTAGAACTCGTCGTTTGTCTTGGTGCGCTTGAGCCGTTCGATCAGGAATTCGATCGCTTCGACCGTGGGCATGTCGGCAAGAAAGTTTCGCAAGAGATAGGTCTTGTTGAGTTCAGCATCTCCGAGCAACAGCTCCTCTTTGCGCGTGGAACTTCGCTGCACGTCAATGGCCGGGTAGACACGCCGGTCGGATATTCGGCGATCGAGCACGAGTTCCATGTTGCCGGTTCCCTTGAACTCCTCGAAGATTACTTCGTCCATCCGACTGCCGGTTTCGATCAGAGCGGTCGCGATGATCGTGAGTGAACCGCCTGCCTGTATGTTACGAGCCGCGCCGAAGAAACGTTTCGGTTTCTGGAGCGCGTTGGCGTCGACGCCGCCCGATAGAATCTTCCCGGAGTGTGGGATTACCACGTTGTGCGCCCGTGCGAGTCGCGTAATCGAGTCCAACAGAATGATCACGTCACGACCGTGCTCTGTCAGACGTCGCGCCTTCTCTAAGACCATGTCGGCAACCTGTACATGCCTGTCTGCCGGCTCATCGAACGTCGAAGCGATTACCTCGGCATCGACATGCTCTTCCATGTCGGTTACCTCTTCGGGTCGCTCATCGATGAGGAGCACGATGAGGGTGGCATCGGGTTTGTTCTCGGTAATCGAATTCGCGAGCTTCTGCAGGAGGATCGTCTTGCCTGCCTTGGGAGGTGAGACGATTAGGCCACGCTGGCCGCACCCGATTGGAGCCAGAATGTCTACCACTCGCATCGAAATGTCGCCGTCCTTGCGTTCGAGCGGAATGCGATCCTCGGGGTACCGGGGCCGCAAGTTTTCGAAAGCGATGCGGTGTTTGGCTTTGTCGGGTTCCTCGAAATTGACCTTCTCGACTTTCAACAGGGCAAGATAGCGCTCACCTTCCTTCGGCGGCCTCACCTGTCCGAGTATTGTATCACCCGTCCGTAAGTCGAATCGTTTGATCTGACTCGGGCTGACGTATATGTCGTCAGGTCCGTAGAGGTAGTTCCAGTCTTGGCTGCGGAGGAACCCGTAGCCTTCCGGAAGGATCTCCAGCACTCCTTCGCCGCGTAAGACCGTATCTGAGTCGAGGAGCGACTGTTCGATTTTGAAGATCAGATCCTGCTTGCGGAGGCCTGAGTAGTTGGTGATGTTCAACTCTTCAGCCATCTCGTGCAGTTCGGTTACTGATTTCTTCTTTAGTTCAGCGATGTCCACTTGAACGGGACTCCATGGTGTTGGAAGGTTCCTGCGTTGATGCAGCGCTGTTCGCGAATCCCTTACGGCATTGCCGCGTAGGGCACATGGTGATTTCGGATTACGTGTCTTGGGGATATCTGGATGTGAAAGCACGTTATCATATCAAGCTTTACGGGGGGCGTCAAGAGTCTTGAATGGATTCTCTAATCGGGTTTCTCAGTGTTTGGCGGACTGTCGCTGTGTCGGGGCGGGAGTACATCGAAGCCGTGGTGTTGCCGGAGCATGAAGGACCGACCCCCGAACTGCAACAGGCGCTAGATGATTGGCCCGGTGCCTTCTATTGGGCTGACGGGGTGGATGAG
>JBDGYW010000468.1:0-5561 GCA_039588935.1 Gemmatimonadota bacterium
TCAGTGGAAGGATTGCTTCGTGCGAACCCGAACCCCACACGCGGTGACGTCGCCAATCAGGTGAGTGGCAACCTCTGCCGCTGCGGTGCCTACCCCCACATCAAAAACGCCGGGGAACGGGCCGCCGAACTGAAGCGGACCGACGGAGGTGAGTCATGAAAAATGACGAAGTCGCACGGTACTATACCGAGGGAATCGACGTACCGGAGACCGCCGACCCCGCTTTCGATCAACAGCCTTGGGCGACGACTCGAGTGGTTGGAACCGCCCACCCGAAGGTGGATGGATACGAACGGGTGAGCGGCACCGCGGTGTACCCCGCGGACATGATATTGCCGGGCATGCTGCACGGTGCGTTGCTGCGTTGCCCGCACGCTCACGCTATCGTCACCAGTGTCGATGTCAGTGAGGCAGAGAACCTACCCGGAGTCCGAGCGGTCATCAGCGCATTCACACCCGACGATCGAGCAACACGCCCACACTCAGAGTACATCCGTACGCAATTGTTCAACACGCACTGCCGATATGAGGGAGAGGCGGTTGCCGCGGTTGCCGCGGATACACCCTACCAGGCACGTGACGCTTTGCGCGCCATCCGGGTGGAGTATGAGGTCCGACCGTTCCTGGCCGACGAACGCAGTGCCTTGGAACCCGATGCTCCTCTCGTTCACGAGGATGGCAACAGGTCGGGTCGCGCCGGATCGTACGAACGCGGCGACGTAGAGGCGGGTTTTGCTGAGGCCGATGTGGTCCTGGAGGAGGAATACAGAACCGAAACCCAGATGCATGCACCGATGGAACCGCACGGTTGCGTGGCAAGTTGGGACGGCGACAGCCTCACCATTTGGGAATCCACTCAAGGCGTATACAACATTCAGCCCGTGGTGGCAGGCGCCCTTGGCATGCCACTCTCACGAGTGCGTGTTATCAACCATTACATGGGTGGTGGCTTCGGCAGCAAGCTGCAGCCGGGCAAGTACACGACTACCGCCGCGCTATTGGGAAAGATTACGGCACGGCCCGTGAAGATTACGCTCAGCCGAGAGGAGACGTTCCTCGCCACGGGCAATCGCCCACCGGCAAACATGAGAATCAAGGCCGGCGTCAAACGAGACGGTACGCTCACTGCGCTCGAGTATTCCGGAACCGGCACGGGAGGCGCGTACGGCAACGGTGGAGCGTCGTCGCTCGACTGGCTGACAAAGGACTGCTACGTCTGCCCGAACGTTCGCACGGAGACACAGGGGTTCTTCACGAACGCAGGGCAGTCGCGCCCGATGCGCGGACCCGGGCATCCCCAGAACGTCTGGTCCCTCGAGCAGATGCTCGATGCGCTAGCGGAAGCCATTGACATGGACCCGGTTGAACTTCGTTTGAAGAACATCCCTACGTTCAGCCAGGCACGCCCGGGGAACCCGCCCTACACGAGTACCGGCTTCGCGGAGTGTCTCACCGAAGGGGCCAGCACGTTTCAGTGGCGGGAGAAGCGAGAGGAGATCAGAGCCTCGGGAACCGCCAGTCACATCCGGCGCGGAGTCGGCGTGTCCGGTGGCTCATGGGCGGCAGGAGGAGGAGGACCACCATCCACGGCAATTGTCGAACTCTATGCAGACGGCAGCCTCACGCTCAATATGGGCGCGAGCGACATCGGGTGCGGCACCAAGACCGTAATGGCAATGATCGTCGCGGAAGAACTTGGCGGAGACCCCAACGACATCCGCGTCGAACACTCCGATACCGGTACAACGCAGTTTGCCAGTGCCAGCGGCGGAAGCAAGACCATCCCGACAGAGTCGCCGGCCGTTCGGGCAGCGGCCCTGGAGGTGAAACGCCAACTCATCGAGCTCGCAGCCGAGGAGATGGAGGTGGACGCTTCAACTCTCACTCTGGAGAACGGAACAATCGTCTCCAGTGCTGATCCGTCTCAGCCGCGGGAGATATCATCACTGCGCAGCCTCAGAAGACGCAGAACCATAACCGGCATAGGCTACCGCGGCCCCAATCCAGCAGGCAAATCGGTGAATCCGTGGTGTGCTCAGTTCTGCGAGGTCGAGGTCAACATGAAGACCGGCGCCATCAAGGTCCTCAGGTTCCTGGGTGCACACGACAGCGGACGCGTCATGAACGCTCTCACATACCGCAACCAGGTATTCGGCGGGATAGCGATGGGCATCGGCTTGGGTAAGACTGAGAGACGGGTGTTGGACGCGGTCCAGACCGGAAAGATGCTCAACAAGAACTCGCTCGATTACGCCGTTCCCACCGTTTTGGACGTGGCCGAGGAATTTGACTGCGTACCGATCGATCCAGGGGACCAGGAAGCAAATACCGTTGGCTGCAAGGGTATCGGGGAACCCGCGACGATCCCCACAGCAGCTGCATTTGCAAATGCCGTATACAATGCGACCGGAGTGCGCGTTACCGGCGCTCCGATCAATCGAGTCAACTTCCTTCAGGCGCTTGCCGCCAGCGATTTGGGGGACTGAACCATGTTGCCGAAATTTGCATACGTACGCGCAAGCACGGTCGAGGAAGCCGCCCAGAATCTCGCCGCCGACGGCGCTCGGGTACACGCGGGAGGATCGGACCTGTTAGGCTGCCTTCGCGACGGAGTATTCGAAACACCGCTCATCGTGAGTCTGTCAGGAATCTCATCACTGCGAGGCATCAGCAGAACTCGTAACGGTGGTCTGCGCATCGGTGCCATGACCAGTGTCGCTGACGTTGCGGCCGACCCTACCGTTAACGAGATGTTCCCGGGACTGGCTCAGGCGGCTGGTGTCGTGGCGAGCCCGCAGCTTCGGAACCAGGGCACGCTAGGCGGGAACCTCTGTCAGAAACCGCGATGCTGGTATTACCGCGGGGAGTTCAACTGTAGGCGCAAGGGCGGCAACACATGCTACGCCATGGTGGGCGAGAACGAGTACCATTGTCTGTTCGGCGGCGCGCTCTGTTACATAGTACATCCATCCGATACCGCGCCAATGCTCACCGCGCTAGATGCCACTCTCAATGTCGCTGGGCCACGTGGAACACGTAGCGTGCCGCTGAGTGAGTTCTACGTCCTCCCGGCCGACGACGCGATGCGAGAGAACGTGCTCGAGCAGGGCGAGTTCGTTACAGAGGTGGTATTGCACGAATCCGCGAGTGGATTGCGCACTTCCTACAGGAAGGAACGTGACCGCGGCGCTTGGGATTTCGCTCTCGCGGGTGTGGCTCTCGCCATGCGTTTTGATGGCGAACGCGTTTCAGATCCGCGCGTGGTGCTCAGTGGCGCCGCGCCGGTGCCGTGGCGGTCGAGAGAGGCGGAGCAAGCGATCGATGGCAGGCAGATAGACGCCGCGGTAGCGGCAGAGGCCGCAGAGGCGGCAATGGCAGACGCCAGGCCGCTCGGTAAGAACGGCTACAAGGTCACGATGTTCAAAGGGCTCATTGAAGAGGAGTTGCTGGCTATCGGTGAGCTCGAGTAGGCAAGGTACAATTCCGTAAACGCCCGGTGTGCTCCTCGCGGAGCGGCATCGGGCGTTTTTTTCCCCCGCCTCTTGCCGTGCGCTTGGTTCGAGTTGAGAATATCGGAACTCGAAGGGAAGTAGTCTGCTGCGAACAAACACATGGCAGTCTTCGGGGTAGTAACGCTGGTGGTTATGTGTTCGTTGCTAGCAGGCTTGGCGAGTCGTTTGCGGATGAGGGTTTCGGCATCACGCAAAGAAGGGATTCCATCTGACCTTGCACCGATGAACCGGCGAGTTTCACACATCCGCGGCTGGCCGAGGCTCCTGCCGGGCCTGACGGCTCTGCTTGCTCTGGGCTGCGGAGATCAGGAAAGCCCTACCGGGCCGATTGAGCCACTGACAATCACCACCGACGCGCTGACACATGGCCGATGGACGGTCCCGTATGTTGCCCAACTGGAGGCCGCCGGAGGATCTTCGCTGGGGTATAGCTGGTCCCTCGAAGTCGGGACCCTACCACCCGGGCTTTCCCTGAGCGAGCAGGGCCAAATAGATGGGACACCGACCGGCGAGGGCTCAGCCGGCCGCGATTGGCACTTCGGGGTCCGCGTCACAGACAGCGGGCGACAATATGCGACAGCCAATCTCAGTATCCGTATCTGCCCGGAGCCACTTCGAATTCCCGTCGGGTCGATTATGTCGCCCGGGCCACTCGGAGAAGGTACTTGCGACGTCTTCATCAAGGGCGGCGAGGACGGAGCGGTGTATTGGCTGGCAGCGGTAGCCGAGCCTGACCTGTTCGGCGGGGTGGATGCGACCCTGAAGGTCCGCGCAAACCTGGCCGACGATCTCCTCCCGCAGATTTCATCCGAATCACTGCGCGAGACACCGACAATAGTTCCTGGAGCGTTTAACAGCGCTCCCTCAGAGCGGCAACGATTGCGGCGGACACACATCCGGCAACTCGATGGGCTACGGCAGGACTTCCAAGCGGGGCGTATCTCACCCAGGCCGTTCCGGCGTGCTTCATCCGGCCACGAACCAAGCCCGCCAGCCGAACGGCAGTTCAACGTGGCACTGGCCTGCTACGGAAGCGCCGAACTGATCGACGCGATGTTGGTTGGCGAAAGCGAGCACCTTGCCGTATACCAGGAGACGCTGCAGAACATCGGCATCGAACCGGTCGACACGTCCGCGCTTCGGCGAATGCTCGATTACTACGAGACATACGGACAGCAGGTGATCGATGACTTTTTCGGGCCTGTATCTGACATTGACGGGAACGGCAAGGTAGTGGTGATCATTTCGCGGAAGGAATATGAGACCTACTCTGCCTGGGTTACCAAAGACCAGATTGTCCCATCGGAATGTCCCAACTCTAACAACATGGAACTCATCTACATGCGTGTGGGTGTGGTCAACAGGATTCTCGACGGAAACGACATCGCTTTTGGGCTACTCGTGCACGAAATGAAGCACGTCAGCTCATTCGGGTACGCGTTGGCGGGACGGGGTTTCCATCCGGGGTGGATCGAGGAAGGTAGCGCCGAGATCGCCGGCGAGATGTCTTCGCGCTATGCTATGGCGGCGACTGGTGGACCCCCGATCGGTGAAACGATCCGCCAGACTTGTTTTGGGCGAGACGCGTGCAGCACCGAAATGACCTACGCTGCCTGGAGCATCTACGAGTTCTACAGGTACCTCAGGGCCCAGCCGATAAGCCTAGAGGACAAGGTGTACGGAGGGGGTTGGATCTTCAATCGCTTCATGGGCGACCAGTACGGTAACGCGACATTCTTCAAAGCGCAGAATACGGCGTCCGTGGCTGGGACCGACGCACTTCCAGTGCTCACCGGCGGGAAGGCATTGGGACGACTGATGCACGAGTTTGCCGGAACCCTCATGCTAAACCTCACCGGTTTTGACTCAGGTATCACCAGCTACGATTTTGGATCGATCTTCGCCGCCGAAGAGTGGCCGGAGGGCTATCCGTGGGCCGTTGTGGATACCGGCTTCGTATCCTTTGACGATCGAGCATCTATCGGAGCAACCGACCTGCGCCTGTACGTGGTTTCATCTGACAACCCAAGTGAGGCCATCTCGGTCAAC
>JBDGYW010000469.1:0-5534 GCA_039588935.1 Gemmatimonadota bacterium
ATGCTGGAGCTCGGCAGCCCGCAGCGTGTGGAATGGATGCGTGAGGCTCAATTGGTTGAGGATCTTGTACACCTTGTCCATCGGCCCGCCCATCGTCTCGTATTCCCGGGCCTGTTCCATGAAGACCGCCAGGTCGGTTTCCTCTGTCTTTCCACCACCCGCCAGCTTGAGGAACACTCCCATCGAAGCCACAGGGTCCTGTGTAGCCAAAAGGCCCGCCCGATCCGACGAAAGCTCGGCTTTCCGCGACCACTCCAGTAGAGCGAGCTGGATCGGCAGCAAAGCAAGGCCAGCGAGGAAGGGAAGGTTGTTGAAACCGAACATGAGGAGAATGAACAGTACCGTCCGATAGAGCGAGTGGCCGCTCATCACATGCCCCAACTCGTGGCCAATGAGTACCCGAAGTTCGTCGTCCGAAAGCAGGATGAGGGCACCGGAGTTGAGTGTGATGAACGGCTCATCCATGCCGACTGCACCGGCGTTGACGAGCGGTGTCTGCGTCACATACAGCTCGGGCTGTTTGGGCCAGTCCATGGTCGTCGTAACCTCGGTCATGAACCCGTGCAGCTTGGGAAACTGTTTGGGCCCCACACGCACCGCATTGGCCTGGAACATCAGTCTGATGCCCCGTTCGCCGAAAAACCCGAATATCCGCTTCACTACTTCGTCGAAGCCGGGGATCTTGCGAAGTGTCTGAAGGGCTGCCCGGTCAGCAGGGTGTTCCCACGCCGTGGCCGAAATGTCCTTCAGGACTGCCGGCGAACGCGGAGACGGAAGGCCCGTGTCGTCGCTCATTACTGCCTCCGATGGTCAAGCTTGGTTTTGCTGCCAATGAGAATTCTAAGCGGTTGCTTCTCCGTACGCGCATGGTGGCTTCGAGTTTCAAGTTGCGACTTCATGCCGACGCCGCGGCATGAAGTGCACGTTCGAGGTCTCGAATCAGATCTTCAGTGTCTTCAATGCCGACCGAAAGTCTCACCATACCGTCAGAAAGACCCATTTCGTTGCGCATGGCCTGCGGAACACCGGCATGCGTCATCGTCGCCGGGTGACCGATCAGACTTTCAACACCCCCGAGGGACTCAGCGAGCGAGAAGATCCGGGTATTCTCGACGAGAGCTCGCGCCTTCTCGAACGAACCGGTGTCGACTGTGATCATTCCGCCGAACCCTGACATCTGTCGGCACGCAAGCTCGTACTGCGGATGATCCGGAAGTCCGGGGTAAAAGACATGATGGATTGCTGGGTGGTCGGAGAGCCATGCGGCGATCTCGCGACCGGAAGCATCGTGTTGGCGCATCCGAACCGGCAACGTCTTGACGCCTCTGAGTGTCAGCCAGCAGTCCATCGGCCCCGGAACGGCTCCAGCCGCGTTCTGAAAGAACGCCATCCGCTCGGCGAGGTCGCCCCGCGTAGTCACGACAACGCCCCCAACCACATCGCTGTGTCCGTTGATGTATTTGGTGGTGGAGTGGATGACCACTTCGGCGCCGAGTTCAATGGGCTTCTGGAAGTACGGCGTAGCAAATGTGTTGTCGACAACAAGTGTCAACCCTCGATCCCGCACCAACTCGGCAAGTGCAGCGAGATCGGTGAGGTGCATCATCGGATTGCTCGGTGTCTCGACGTAGACGAGCTTCGTGTGGAACGTGATTGCGTCGTCGATCTTATCCAAATCGCGAGAGTCGACGAACGTGAATTCGAATCCGCGGCGTTGGAAGATCTGCGTCATAATACGGTGAGTCCCGCCGTACACGTTTTCGCCGCAGATAATGTGACTGCGAGCGTCGAACAGCGACAAAACCGCATCGGTCGCCGCCATACCGGACGCAAAAGCGAGCCCATTGGTTGCGCCCTCGAGGGCGGCGATGTTCCGCTCCAGCGCGTCGCGCGTCGGATTCCGGGTGCGCGAGTATTCGAAACCCTTATGCTCCCCGAGCTTTGGCTGAACGTAGGTGGATGTGAGGTAAACCGGGGGCATGATAGCCCCGGTCGACTCGTCCGGCCGTTGGCCGGCGTGGATGGCCCTCGTGGCGAAACCTGCCGCCAGATCTTTGTCAGAGACTTTTGCCATGGTGTCGTCGATTGAAAAGAGGCAGTGCGAACGTTATTCCCCCAACGAGGATCCAGCAAGCTGCCGTGCTTGAAGTAGCTACAGGCCGGCTGTACGTTCACGAGTCATGTCCGAGTCCCCGATCACCTGCCTTGTCGTCGACGACGAGGCCACTCTGCGCGATGCCCTGCGCCGCGTCTTGGAAGCGAGCGGATACGAGTGTATCACAGCCGCTTCGGGACACGAGGCACTCGACCTGCTCGAGAAGACCGAGGTACCGGTAGTCCTATCGGACATCCAAATGCCGGAGATGGATGGCGTGACGTTGCTGGGGAGTATTCGTGCACGCTGGCCGGATGTGGCAGTGTTGGTGATCACCGCAGTTGCTGAGGCGGAAGTAGCGGTCGCCTGCCTTCAGATGGGTGCGTTGGACTATCTGACCAAGCCATTTCAATTGCAGGAGGTGAAGGCCCGTATTGAACAGGCGCTCGAAAAGCGCCGTTTGATCCGCGACAACCGAATGTATCAGGAACATCTCGCGGAGTTGGTGGACGTGCAGGCGCGCCGCATCGAAGAACTATTCCTCGAAGGTGTGCAGGTGTTGGTGGAAGCGTTGGAGGCCAAGGATGCCTACACCCGTGGTCACTCCACTCGTGTCAGTGCCTATTCCGGTCGAATTGCGTCCGAACTCGGAGTAGACGCAGAAGACCAGCAGTTCATCAGGCTGGCGGCAGAGTTGCATGATGTAGGGAAGATTGGAGTGCGTGAGTCCGTACTCCTCAAGCCAGCGCAGTTGAACCCCGACGAATACGACCATCTGATGCAGCACATGAACATCGGGGCACGGATTCTCGATCCGCTGCTGAAGAATGCGCCGCAGGTGATAGACATCGTGAGATCGCACCACGAGCACTACGATGGTACGGGTCTTCCAGATGCACTCTCCGCCGAGGCGATTCCGCTGCCTGCGCGTGTCGTTTCACTTGCTGACGCCTTCGATGCCATGACATCGGTGAGACCGTATCGAGCCGCCATGTCGCCGCAGGAAGCGCTGGACGAAATCAACCGCTGCATCGGTACACAGTTTGACGCCGAAGTGGTAAGCGCGTTTTGTCGGGCATTTCCAGACCTCAACGGACTTCCGATCGACACGCCCGACAAGGTGCATCATCGACTACCCGAGGGGGTAGCGGCCGGATCAACCTCCTCGCCCGAGTAACAGCAACTGGAGAATTCGAAGATATGAGCGACACGCTGATTTCCAGTGTCTCAGGTGTGCGCGGTATCGTTGGCAAGGACTTGACTCCAGAATTCGTGTCGAAGTTCGCGGCTGCGTTTGGAGTCATCGCTCGTGAAGACGGAGGACAAGCGGTCGTTGTTGGGCGTGACGCAAGGACGTCGGGCCCGATGTTCCTGGCGGCTGCAAAAGCGGGGCTGCAGTCCGTCGGAGTCAACGTGATCGACTGCGGTCTCGTTCCAACACCGACATTACAGCTCGCGGTGGAGTTTCATGAAGCGGCAGGCGGCATTGTGTTGACCGCGAGTCACAATCCAGTCGAATGGAATGCGCTCAAATTCGTTGGCTCTGATGGGCTATTTCTGAACCAGGAAACGGCTAGTCGGCTCTTCGAGATCGCGGCGGAAGATGCAATAGAACGGTGCGGTTGGGACTCCCTGGGTGATGCCTCAGTTGACGATTTTGCGGTAGAACGCCACCTGGAGGAAGTACTGGCGCTCGAACTCGTCGACGTCGACGGAATCCGCGACCGGAAGTTCACGGTGGCGTTGGATTGCGTTAGAGGGGCGGGTGGCACCATAATGCCCGCCCTACTCGATCGCCTCGGCTGCAGAATCGTCGGTAGAGATCTCGAGACAGACGGCTGCTTCACACGCGCACCCGAACCGGTGCCGGGGAACCTCGGCGCGTTAGCTGAACTGGTTCGTGGTAGCAGCGCCGATCTGGGGCTGGCAGTGGATCCGGATGTCGACCGGTTGGCGCTTGTGGATGGGTCGGGGAGAGCGATCGGGGAAGACTACACACTGGCTTTCGCCGTTCAGGCAATCCTCAGGCAACGTAGCGGACCCGTTGTGGCCAATCTCTCCACTTCGCTTGTGGTGGATGATGTCGCTCGCGACTTCGATGTGACCGTCGAACGCGCCCCGGTCGGCGAAGCGAACGTGGCCCGGGCAATGCGGACTGCGGCGGCGGTGATCGGTGGGGAGGGAAATGGTGGGGTGATGCTTCCAGACCTCCACCTTGGTCGAGATGCTCCGGTTGGCACAATACTGATCTTGGATCTCCTTGCGCGCACTGGGCTCTCGGTGGCCGACCTCGTAGCGGCGAAGCCCAGCTACGCGATCGTCAAGGCAAAGACCGGACGCAGAGGCGCGCTCGACGAGGTTTATGAAGCGCTAACACGTCTGTTCACGGATGCGAGTCAGGACCGCCAAGACGGACTGCGCCTGGCGTGGCCGGACTCGTGGCTGCACGTCCGCCCCTCTGGTACTGAACCAATCGTACGACTGATCGCCGAGGCGCCCACCGAAGCCGCGGCTCAGGCACTCGTAGCGGCCGCCCAGGAAACGATGGACACGATCGGAAGGGAGTCGTGACTGCCGTTAGATCGTACCGCCGAATCACCGTGCGGCCCTGCCACCTGCAACAGGGTGCGGGGTTGATATAGTGAAGACTGTTCTCCAGCGCGTCTCACGAGCCTCCGTAAGCGTCGAGGGCCAGGTCGTTGGCTCAATCGAGACCGGGTTTCTTGTCTTGGTCGGGTTCACTGCGGGAGACGGAGACTCACAATTGCAGTGGACGGCAGAGAAGATTTTAGGACTTCGGTTGTTTCCGGACGACGACGGCAAGATGAACCTCGATGTGAGTCAGGTCGACGGCGCACTTCTCGTCGTTTCGCAGTTCACGCTGTACGCGGATGCCCGGAAGGGACGACGGCCTTCGTTTGTGGATGCCGCTCCTCCCGATGACGCGACGAGGCTGTACGAGCAGTTTGTAAGCGAACTCATGTCCCACGGCGTTCCTGTAGAAACGGGGTCGTTCGGCGCGAGGATGGACGTCGAGCTGGTGAACGATGGACCTGTAACGCTGATCCTGGAGCGATGATCGTCCTCGCGTCGAGTTCGCCACGGCGGCACCAGTTGCTCAGGTTGTTGGGGATCGAACACATAGTAGACCCTGCTGATATCGACGAAGAGTTCGATCCTGAGGAGGCGGCTCAGGAACTCGCCGTACGACTCGCGAGAGAAAAAGCCTCGGCTGTGGCTGCGAGACATCCCGGACGAGTTGTTCTGAGCGCCGACACGCTCGTCGTATTAGGCTCGGAGATACTGGGGAAGCCATCCTCCCCGGATGAAGCGGAGCGTATGATTGGAAAACTCGCCGGTCGTGAACACCGGGTCGTGACGGCTGTTGTGGTAGCGCGCGACGGAGACATGTGGGACCGTTGCGACACGACGCGCGTGT
>JBDGYW010000470.1:0-5528 GCA_039588935.1 Gemmatimonadota bacterium
GAACCCTGTCTTGGTGACGGTCTGCCCCTCCTCCGGCGCGAAGGCCTTTGCGATGCCGAAGTCCACCAGCTTCACCGCGACGGCACCGTCCCGTCGCTCGGTGACCATTATGTTGTCCGGCTTGATGTCGCGGTGCACGATGTCAATTTCGTGCGCGGCCTGCAGAGCATCACAACACTGCCTTATGATTGTTGCGGCCAGGTCTACCGGAAGGCTACCGGATCGGCGCAGCAAGTCTGACAACGATCCACCCTCAACGTACTCCATGGCCAGGTAGACCAATCCGCTACCGGTCTCGCCGAAGTCGTGGACGCCGCAGACGTTCGGATGCTTGATACGCGCCGCGTTTCGGGCTTCGCGGGTGAACCGCGCGATAGCGTCCGGATCGCTCGCCAACTGCCGCGAGGCGACCTTGATGGCGACCTCCTGGCCCATGCGCACGTGCTCGGCGAGGTACACTGCACCCATGCCACCCTCGCCAAGCTTTGATTTGATATGATAACGATCGGCGATGACGGAACCGACAATATCGGTGTCGTCGCACGAATCGCGGAGACTGGAGCCGTCGTTTGGGCACAGCTTGAAATCATCCGGCCATTCTTGACCGCAGGTTGTGCAGACGACCATGAGCAGCCTGTCTCCGTTCGGCTGTTGTGCGGAGGTGAAGCGCACTCCGGCGATTCTTCAGATTCGGCTGCGGCGGGCTTCCAACAGGGACGTCGCTTCGCCGATGCAGCCGGGGCGACCTGAAGACGCAAATAATGCAGTCAAACACAATGAGCGGCAAGCGCTGCGTGTACGGCGCACAACCCCAAGAGGGTCACGATCTGTCTTGGCTAGATGAACTCATCGGCCGGCTTAGACCTTTCAGATCCCCCCCCGGGGATGGACACCTCCAACACCCGAGGTCATACTCGGATGAAAGCTTGCGCAATGCGCACACTGCTGGCATCCAGATCGTGAAAGGCATTTGACACGCCATGCATAGAGATGGGCAACAGGTGGATCGTCGGCATGATTGAGGCTGGCGGTGTCTATCGGGTGAAGGAGCCTCTGCAGGTTCAATGCATCATCCACTGGTCGGCGCCGTTTTCTACAGGCGACAGTGTGGTTCTGCCCCCGGGGCTACTGATCAAGCTACATGACCATCTTGTGGAGACTGCGCAGGCGGTCTTTGCAGCGCCCGTAGGGTACGGTGAGTGGGAACCATACTTTGTGCCCTCCTATACTCGTCTCGCGCGCCGCTATGTCGGGTATTCCGTAGTAGTCGACAAACAGGATATCGAGCGTCGCTGTTCGATCTCGGACGGTTATTCAGCCCCCACGCCAAACGACCTGACTTGCATCGATGCAATGGAAGGATGTCTGCTCGGCACCGCGGTCGCTGACGCAATTGGGCTGCCTTTTGAAGGACTCTCTCCCCTGAGACTGGAAAAACTCCGCGCAACCCCATTGCGGCACAGGTTCATCTTCGGACGCGGCATGGTGTCTGATGACACAGAACACACAGCCATGGTGGCGCAGTCTCTAATTGACAGCGCCGGCGACAGAAAGGAATTCACGAATGGCCTAGCCCGGCGAATGCGCTGGTGGTTGCTGGGACTGCCAGCAGGTATCGGTTTGGCTACCCTCCGTTCGCTGCTCAGGCTCTGGCTAGGTATCAAGCCAGAGAACAGCGGAGTGTTGAGCGCAGGAAACGGCGCAGCCATGCGCAGTGCAATTATCGGTGTGTTTGCCCAAAACGATGACCGGCTACTGGAGGAGTTGACGACAGCAAGCACTCTCATCACCCACCGCGACCCAAAGGCCGTACGTGGCGCTCTTTTCGTGGCCAAGGCCGCTGCCGTGAGTGCGGCGGGTGAGGATGTGTCACCATCGTCATGCATGGGACTTTTCTCGCAAATCATCGGTGACGACGAGGCCTTGGAGGAGTTACTGAGGAAGGCGGTGGCCAGTGCCGGCCTTGGTGAGGACGCAAGAACCTTCTGCAAGCAGCTGGGTCTCGACAAGGGCGTCACAGGGTACATCTACCACACCCTGCCCGTGGTCGTGCAAATATGGCTCCGCCACCCGCGGAGTTATGAAAACGCAATTACCGATTCGGTCGCATGCGGCGGCGATACGGATACGGTCGCGGCCATCCTTGGCGGGATCGTTGGGGCCGCAGTGGGAAAAGAGGGGATTCCCGATACTTGGATGACCCGCATGATGGAATGGCCACGTTCCCTGCCCTGGCTTCAGGAACTGGCAAAGGACCTTGCAGCTGTTCGGCTCCACGCGCGCGGCCGGAAAGCACCCGTCGTGTCACCTGTGGGTGTCCTGTTTCGGAATGCAGTCTTCACGTCTTGGGTAATAGCCCACGGGTTTCGACGATTACTACCGCCGTACTAGACTCAGACTCATCTACGTAGTCGTGGTGGCCGGAATGACACTCTCCGTCTGGGTGCAGGCCGGAATCAGGACTACGGTTGACACGGTTCGTTTCGCTTGGAGACGGAGGCATTAGGCACATGTCACGGTCAGGTATGAACGCCCACGGTTCTCTCGAGCCTCGGACAGGAGCGCAGATCGGCGAGATCCGGATCAGCAAACTGATGGCGAACATAGCGGCAATACCACTCTTCGTTCTGACGTTCGCTCCCGCACTCGCACTGTACGACCTGCTACCACACGCTGTCGATCCCGGTCGATGGGAGCTGTGGATCTTCCTTGGCGCAATGTTCTGCATGGTCGTTCTGCACGAGTACTGCCACGCGTACGCTGCAATACGGTTCGGCCAAGTTCCCAAGAACGTCGTCGAGTTCGGCATCAATCCTCGCGGTCTGATGCCATACTGCCACTTCGACTGGCCTGTGCGTAACCGCGTATATAGACTGGTCGCTCTTTTCCCGTTCTATCTGCTCGGGTCGGTCGTGTTGATCGCGCTGCTTGTCTACCCTACGCTCTGGCTAACATTCCTGCTCGGCCTGACGGTCGCGGCATGTTTGGGCGATTTCTGGATGGTGATTCTGCTGCGGAACTATGACCGAGGAGCGTACGTCAGGGATGCGAAGGGAGAGCCGGGATGCGACATATTCGAGGCCGCCTGCGCCGGCCGCGTGGGTGGTGTTTGCTCACTCTGACCGACTGAGATGATTGCCGATCATCTCGTATACCCACAGCCCCAACGCGACAAGGAACCCCACAGCGAAAGGCGCAGCCGGAATGATTCCCCAAAGCGCTTCGCCTAACCAGGTGCTAGGCTCATGGCTGGTGGCCGAGGCAAACAATCCCCCCACGAACATACCCAGCCAGTACACCACTGCCGCCAAGATCAGCATGGATATCTGAACTTCGATGCCATGTGGCTTCATGATCCTGTCCTACATGGATGATGTCACGTAACGGTCAGGCAAGGTAGCCTTCGAGCAACCAAAGGCGTCGATCGTGTTCAGCCAAGGTGCAGCAGGAATCCCGTGATCACCAGACCGTGCACTCCGCTCCAGCGTTCGGGCCCTACCGGTCAAATACACTGTCACAACTTGACGGCCAGAAAAGTCTCTCTTAGCTTTGCAACTTGCAGCAAACCTGACTTGAGGCACAGGAGTTCTCTAATCGAGATGCAACAGCCTTGCACATCTAAGCATACAACGCCGGTGCGGCGCAAAGTGCCGCCACTGTTGGCGTTTTTTGGGACCAGTGCGCCCGCAAACGGCGTCATCGGACCCATGATCGTCGCTGACTACGCGGCGTGGGATAGAGACACCTAGAAGAGTCGAATCAGTGGACGTGATCTGGCCTTCCGGGTGCTCCCCAACACCCGGAGGGTTTTTTATTTGGACGCGTAACCGAGATCACGACCATGACCACGAAGACAAACAAACACAACAGACGGAGTGTAGAGCGCTACACAGACCAGCCATCCCGGCTACCCAGTGAGTTGCGCACCGAGATCGAGCGCCTGTGGCAGGGTGACCCGGTGCAGCTCTACGCGCTGGCCGACCTGGATGCCGCGATGCGCCTGGCAATGACCTGGGTAACGTTGGGTCCGCGGTTCGTCGCGGTCACGCGGGTCGATGACAACGGTGACTGGGACATTCTGAGTTTCGGGCGCGGCCAGATCAGGGCCGTGCGCGAAGATCCCGGTCTGAGTGGTAGCGTGCTCTCGTTCCTCCGTGCGGGCAACGAGCCACCGCTAGCGGTGGTGCGGTACACACACCGCCAGCGACGCGCGATGGAGAACCTCAGGTTCGTGCTCGATGAACAGTTGGACGGGCGGATCATCGGATCCACCGATCCCGACGAAGAGTACGCCGAAAGCGTGGCTAGCCCGATCAAGGAAGCGCAGGCCCTGGTGGCGGGAAACCGCATGTCCGTGTTGTGGCGGCTGCTGAGCTATCTCAGACCCTACCGACGGCGGGTCGTGTTCGGGATGAGTGCCGCGACGGTCATCACTCTGGTGAGCCTGGTCCCGCCGTACCTGGCCGGATACCTGATCGACGCAGTGGTCAGACCGGTACAGGACGGAACGCTGTCAGTAGCCCGAGGAAGCACGATCGCCTGGATCGCGGTTGCATCGATGGCCGTGGTCTTCCTGATACGGCAGGCGAGCGCGGTAGTGCGGCTGCGTATGATGTCGGTGTTGGGAGAACTCGTTGCGCGCGACCTGCGCACCGAGTTGTACGAGCACCTGCAGACGCTGAGCCTCGCGTTCTACTCGCGCAAGAAGACGGGGAGCATCATCACTCGCGTCAGTTCCGACACCGACAGGCTGTGGGAGTTCCTGGCCTTCGGTGTGGTGGATGTGTCGCTCTCGATCGTGATGTTGCTCGGCCTGGGTACGGTCTTGATCAGTCTAGACTGGAGGCTGGGATTGGTCATGACACTCCCGGTGCCGGTTTTCTGCTGGATGATATTCAGACACGGAGTGAGCATCAACCAGCTCTTCGTTCGCGCGTGGCGCAAGTGGTCAAGCGTGACGGACGTACTGTCGGACACCATCCCCGGCATGAGGGTGGTCAAGGCATTCAACCAGGAAGGGAGGGAGAAGCGTCGATTCGATGAGAGGAACGCCGCCGTAACGACCGAGTTCAATCGGATCCACCATATGTGGACCACGTTCTGGCCCGGCCTGATGCTCGCGGTGCACGCAACGACCGTCGCCGTATGGGTGTTCGCGATTCCGCGGTTGTTGGGTGGAGCAGACGGCAGTGCTGCAACGTTGTCGGCGGGTACGTTCGTTTCGTTCCTGCTGTACACGACGATGTTCGTGGCGCCGATCGAGATTATCGGTCAGATGGCGCGGGTAATGAACCGCGCCACGAGCTCCGCGCACCGCGTGTTCGAGATCCTGGACACGGAGCCCGAGATAGTTGATGTGCGCGAGCCGATTCGACTCGAGCCCGTTCACGGCAGAGTGACGTTCGAGAACGTGACCTTCGGCTACGACGGAATACGCCAGGTGCTGCGCGGAGTCAGCTTTGACGTAACCCCAGGTGAGATGATCGGACTGGTCGGGCCATCGGGTGGCGGTAAGACGACAGTGACCA
>JBDGYW010000471.1:0-5506 GCA_039588935.1 Gemmatimonadota bacterium
AGTGGATCGGCGACCGGGCCATATAGTGTTCGGCATGGTCCCACGGCTTGCCCGGGAACCAGTAACGCCAAAAGGTCGAGAGCCCATCGGCGTTCAGAACGAACGAGTACCAGTTGATCACCGGCTTCTGTACTGCGGCAGCCGCAAAGCGATCCGTATGCCCGACGGCCCAAGAACTCAACACACCTCCACCGCTGCCACCGGTGACGAATAGATTGTCCTCGTCCACATACCCTATCTCAATAACAGCGTCGACTCCTGACATCAGGTCATCGTGATCCTGACCGGGATAGTTGTGGTGGATGAGGTTGCCGAATTCCTGACCGTAGCTGGTGGACCCACGCGGATTGGCCGACAAGACCACGTATCCCGCAGACGCGTAGAGCTGATTCTCAGCCGAAAATCGATCGCCATAGTTGGAGAAGGGCCCACCGTGGATCTCGAGGACGAGCGGATACTGGTTTGCCGCGTTAAAACCTGGTGGCTTGGTAATCCAACCCTGAATGCGCCGTCCGTCGTACGACGACTCCCACCAGATTTCCTCCACCTGGCCCAATCCCTTATGCCCTAGCAAGTCCTCGTTTATACGGGTCAGCTGTTGCATGTCTTGCCCACGCGCAGCTACGGCGACTTCGGCCGGATGATATGGAGTGCCTAGCGTGAACGCAAACGTACCGTTCGATGCCACCGAGTACTGCCCACCTCCATAAGGCCGACCCAGCGACAAGCCACCGACGTTCTCTACGAGAACGTCAACATCACCATCGAGGGAAATGTAGCCGATCTTCGTATTGCCTTCGTCATCATACTGGAAGAACAGACCGCGACCGTTTGCACTCCAACGCGGATTCCCGACATCACGATCGAGGTCGTCGGAGATCAAACGTTGGCTGGAACCGTCACTGTTCATCACGTACAACTTCGTGACCGTGTATCCCTGAAACGTGTCGTCATACCCTGTGTACGCGATCCTACGACCATCCGGTGAAAGGCGAACATTGTTGTCTGGACCGAACCGATCGGTGAGTCGCGTGTACGAACCATCTGAAAGCGACAGCACAAAGATGTCACTGTTTCTGGGCTCATCAGGCACTTTCTCGGCGCGGTTGACCGAGATGATCAAGGAGCCCCCGTCCGCGGTCCATTGAGGCGAACCGCCGTGATTGTAGTGGCCTGATGAGACCTGGCGGGGCGTTCCTCCTTCAACCGGGATCACGAAGAGATGGTCGTATCCCTCATCCAGGTATCCAGCGCCGTCCGCCCGGTACTGCAACTGGTCGACAACGTCTATGGGCGGCCCCCAATTGGCTCCCTCAGGCCGGCGCGGCATCTCTGCCGTGAGTGTTCCATGGTCGTGGGCTACGAACATGGAAAACGCTAGCCATTTCCCATCGGGTGACCACGAAATCCCACCGGGCGATTCGGTGAGGTTTGTGAGCCGGGCATCCTGCCCAGTGTCCATGTAGCGCAGAAAGATCTGAGCCCGTCCATCTTCTGAAGACATGTAGGCCAACATCGACCCGTCCGGCGACCAACGCGGCGAGGAATAGTTTTTGGGCCCCGTGATGAGCGGTCGGTGATCCGAACCGTCCACGTTGACGATCCAGAGTGAGCTACGGCTCCGATCGGTCATAATGTCGAGACCGGACCTCACATACACGATTTGGCTCCCGTCAGGTGAAATCTGCGGGTCAACCGCACGCTCGAGTTGGAACACGTCCTCGGCTGTAAACCGCTCGTTTTGGGCCGACGCTGTCGCGGCAACGATCATATAGGCAAACAGCAAGATCAAAGTACGCATGAGATTCTCCGTGAATGTGTGCGCGGATCGGCGCCAGAGTACCCCCAAGGGGGAATTGCCATCACCACGTCCAAGTATGGCCCGCGACCTTGGAGGTGTCCAGGGACACGGATGCGGACAGCCTGTTCCTACGGCTTGCTGCGATCGGTCTGGCCACCGTCCATCGCAAACGGCAAGATTGGACAGGCAACATTATCCACGTTGGTACCGGTAGTACGAATATCCAAGAAGGTGGAGGTTGCATAGGTAACAATGGACACCAAGCCCATCGGTCTGTCCGTATCCATCTCCGAGAACTCGACTTCCACCTGATAGGGCTGCCCTGCGTGGAGACTCTCCTTCGGGATCGTAAACTCTTCGGCGACATATGTCAGCGAAGGACTCTCGAAGGCGGGTCCGCTGTGGACGATCTTCCTACCAAAGCAGTTGCCCACGATCACATATACCATGTCGTCAATGATGCCGTTGGGATCGGCAGCACCGCGTTCGAACTCGCTCCAGGTTACACGCAGATCTTGGTAGGGGTCGATTGCCTCTGGTTCCACAACCCGCCCGCCCTGCTGCAGCGTTATCTCGATAGGTGCGGGGTACCGCGACTGGTCTTCAGGTTTTGAGAACGTCACCGGCAGATCGCGTATGTCGCCGTGAGGCGTGTCAAAGCTGAAGTAGTAGGTCCCCTCAGGATAGTCTTCTTCCAGAGCATCGATCGACGTGTGGCGGTTTCCAGCGAGAAACGGCACTCTTTCATTGCCAAACGAAAGCCCACGCGCGGCATCGCCGGGACCGGTAACGGAGGCATTTGTCACAGTACCCCCCTCGGTGAGGAAGATCTCACCGAAGAAAACCGTGTTCAGAAACTTAAGACTTCCATCTTCATATTGACGATAGTTCCTGGTCTTGCCTAGGAGAACGAAGTGTACGTCTTCCTCCTGCTGAGCAATTGCCGTAGGTGACGCGAAGGCTACCAAAATCAGCAGGGACCCTGCAGTTCTGACCATCTCAGTACTCCCCATGCAACAAGGCAACCTTCGGGTTTATGAACCGAAGAATATGTACGCGATGAAAATGCCTGCGACGATTGCGGTGAAGTCCGCGATCAATCCACAGGCCACCGTATAGCGGGTGTTCCTCACGCCAACCGACCCGAAATACAAAGCGATCGCATAGAATGTCGTGTCAGTCGATCCCTGGAAAGTGGAGGCCAGCCGCCCGACAAACGAATCCGCCCCATGGGTTTGCATGGCATCCAGCATCATCCCTCTCGCACCGCTGCCACTGAGCGGCTTCATCAGAGCAGTAGGCAGTGCTTCGATGAAGTCGGTGTTGATCCCAACTGCCGTGAACGCATGGCCGATGCCTGCAACGACATAGCCCATAGCCCCAGAAGCGCGGAACACGCCTATTGCTACGAGGATGGCAACCAAATAGGGGATGATCTTGATGATCACCGGAAATCCATCCTTGGCCCCCTCAATGAACGCCTCATACACGTTCACCTTCCGGATCATTGCCAGGGAAATGAAGCCAGCGATCACGCCGAACAGAATCACATTGGCAATTACGTTGGACAGGGTTTCCACCTGCTCCTGTGGCAGACTAGAGAAGTAGTAGATGGTTGCGCCCACAAGGATGGTCAGGCCGCCGAGATACGCCAGAACGGTCTTGTCCAGAA
Source organism: Gemmatimonadota bacterium (assembly GCA_039588935.1). Taxonomy (GTDB): domain Bacteria; phylum Gemmatimonadota; class Gemmatimonadetes; order Gemmatimonadales; family GWC2-71-9; genus JBDGYW01. The sequence goes on from JBDGYW010000471.1 coordinate 3,474, forward strand.
GATTGATCCTCTGTACGACCGCAACCGAAATCAGCCCCGCAAGCGTCGAAAAGAAGGTCGTCAGCAGAATAGGCAAGAACACGTCAGACGGGTTCGCGGCGCCCTGTTGGGCACGATAGACCATGATGGTTATGGGAATCACCGTCAAACCCGACGTGTTGAGCACGAGAAACATGATCTGGGCGTTGGACGCGGAGTCTTTCTCGGAGTTGAGATCCTGTAACTCCTGCATGGCCTTGAGGCCCAACGGCGTCGCCGCGTTGTCGAGGTTCAGCATGTTCGCCGCGAAATTCATGATGATCGAACCGTGAACCGGATGGTCCTTCGGAACCTCCGGGAACAGCTTGTTGAAGAACGGCCGCACCAACCTTGCCAATATGTTGATCGCCCCGCCCCTCTCACCAACCCTCATCAGGCCCATCCAAAGTGTGAGCACTCCGATAAGGCCGAGGCAGATTTCGACACTGACGCCGGCCATCTCGAATGTGCTGTTGACCATGTCCGTGAAGATCTCGGTGTCGCCAAAGAAGATCAGCCGAACAAAACCAACCACGAGCGCAATCAGGAAAAACGCAATCCAGATGTAGTTCAGGACCATGAGGCCTCGCCCGCGAGCAGCTCCGCCAGCACAGGCACGTGCTCGCGAACCAGCGCGTCAGTCGTAGTGAGTGGAAACTCGTAGGTAACGACTCCGATGCCCTGTTCACCTCCCCAGGTGCCAAAAGAACCGGGCGTCGGATAGCCAACATCAGCCACTAACGGCAGGCCGGTCCTCTCAGCCAACCAGTGAGCCAGGGGACCCTGGTTCGCATCATCGATGCAGGCGAGCGGCGCATGCAACGCTATGTTGCACTTTGGCCGCAACTCTTCGATGAGGCCGATGAGTGCCGTTACCTCTGGTTCGGATCCAGGGCCGGATCCAGGACTCAGCCTCACATCCCTGGGATCGTCGAGCGTAGACCGGTGCGCAACGAGATGGGGTTGCCAGTCTCGAGTCGGGAAATTGCGGTTCAAGTCAACGCCCCGAGCATTTCCTCTCGTGCCACGAACCAAGCCGTCCGGGTTGACTGCCAAGACAACCGCGCAGTGCGGCGACGGTTTCGTGAGCAGGCGCAGAGCGCGAGAGAGAGCTATCGTCGTCTCCGCTTCTTCCCCATGAATGCCGGCGTGTATGAGGAGCTCGCAGGAACCGCTTGGGCGCCAGACTTCGAGTGGCGTGCCGAGGTGCGAGTGCCCATAGGTACTCGGCTCCCACGGGATGGTACCAATGTCCTGCCGACGCCGAAACCTCATACTGGGTTCCTGCAGATGTTACTCACAAACCGAGCGTAGATCTCGTCCAAGCTCTCGAGCACTACCTCCTTCAGCGCAATATCTGCGTTCTGAATGGTGCCTCTGATGACATCGGTTGTGAGCAACCGTTCGTATTCCGCTGCGAGCGGGAAGCAGCTCAAATGCCACCGTTCCGGCGCTACTCCGTTCTGATCCCACTCGTAGGGTCGAAAGAAGCCAAACGCGGCGCCAGCGTCCATTCGCTCGTCCAGCCAATCGTGCAGTGGACCGAACATCCCGCCGGAGTTTACCTCCTCCGGAATCAGCTCGATCTCGTAACCATCGGGCCTCGCGGCCGCATCGAATACATCCAGGTCTGTTCCCCAATGATGCCGTGATGCACCGGGCAACGCGGACCATCGTAGTATGGCAAACGCCAGTTCCTGATCGCTCAGCTGCTTAATGTCGAGCGGCTCTGCATCGCTATCCAGTACCGCCTGCCCCCCGGTGGCTTTGCGGTTCCAGATCCCCAGTTGTCGATCGAAGTCTCGAAACCCGCTAAAGATCTCGAGGTCAAACCCTTTCTTCAGCGCTTCACGCTTCAACTGGAGAAACGGCCCCACGACGTCTTTGTGGACTCGCGCTCCCAGCGATTCGCAGTCAGCCACTGAGCAAAGGTGTGTGTCAGTTTGTCCGGTGAGACAGGCAGTATTCAACGGCATGCAGCTAAAACGGATTTGTTGCGAACACCGAGAACTCCG
>JBDGYW010000472.1:0-5502 GCA_039588935.1 Gemmatimonadota bacterium
GGATCGTGTATGAGAGGGGTGATAGCTAAACCACGAGCCCCCGTGTCCAGGATAGAACGTCCACGCGATTAGTGCACCAATTGTGGGGAGTATGTAAGCAACTCGGAACGAAAGTGGGGCTGTGGTTTCAAGCACGGATCGAAGACAAGAGAAGATTGGTGTCGCGTACGGACTGGCCGCATTCATTTGGTGGGGCGGCGCCGTTTTCTATTTCAAAGCTGTAGCACACATATCACCAGCGGAGGTACTGGCCCACCGTATCATCTGGACGACATTGCTGCTGATCATGCTCCTGCTTCTTCAGGGCCGCCTTCGCTCTGCCGCGGCGTCGATGAAGAACACAAAGAAGATCGCCGCGATCTTCACGACGACCATCCTCATTTCGATCAACTGGTTTGTCTTCATATGGGCGGTAGGGAACGATCAGGTACTTCAAACCAGTTTGGGCTACTACATCAATCCGCTGTTGAATGTGGTGCTGGGCTTCACCTTTCTGCGAGAGAGGTACGGACGCCTTCAGTGGGTCGCAATAGTGTTGGCCGCTGGTGGCGTAGCAATAGTGTGGATCGACAACGGGCAGTTGCCGATGGTGGCACTGGCTCTGCCACTGACATTCAGCCTGTATGGTTTGATTCGAAAGACAACTCATGTGGAAGGTGTTGTTGGCCTTGCGGTAGAAACCGCCTTCATTGCACCAGTAGCGCTGTTCTACTTGTGGTTTCTGGACCAATCCGGCACACTGGCATTCGGGCACCACGATCGGGTAACCGATGTCTTGCTCTTCTCTGCGGGGATTATCACCGCCCTACCGATGGTGTGGTTCGTCAATGCGGCTCAGCGACTGCGTTACGCCACCGTCGGCCTGATGCAGTATATCGGACCGACTCTGACTTTCCTGATCGCGGTGTTCGTCTTCCATGAACCGTTTGGCATGGCCGATCTCGTCAGCTTCGCTTTGATCTGGTCGGCACTAACCTTGTACGGTTTTTCCTCTTTCAATGGACGTTCGCAGAGTTACCACACTTAAGGCCTGATCGGAGTCAAACCCGGTAGGCCCGTGGCCACAAAGGGATTCGCTATCCGCGCTACGCCGTCCTCAGGACTTCGGCCGGATTCACATGACGGCTTCGCTTTTCTACCCGCACCGAACTTCCACCGCCCGCCTAGCATCCAAACCTTGCACTTGACTTTCATTTGACGGCAATTATCATATATGTTAATTGCCTCTATGTCATTTGCCTTGTTATGAGGATTGGATCGTGGCCAGGAAACCAAACGACGACTCGACTTCGCCCATGAACCCAAGGGTATTCATGATTCTCCTCGCGTTCGCCGAGGGCAGCGCTCACGGCTATCAAGTGAAGAAAGCCGTAGAGGAAAGATCTGGTGGGAGCGTCAAGTTGGACGCGGGTTCCCTTTACAGATCGCTGGCAAAACTCGTCGATGAGGGGTTGGTGGTTGAATCGGGTGAGCGTCCCGATCCCGATATGGACGACACGAGGCGGCGCTACTACGAACTCACCGACGAGGGGAAGGCCGTAGTTTCCGCCGAGGCGGGGAGATTGGCCGATCTCGTCGAGTACGCCAAGCAAAACGATCTCGTAGGGCAGCCGGCGGAGGCTCGGTGAGCAAGAAGAAAACAACTCCGCCCTGGCCTGCCAGATTTCTGCACGCAATGCTCGTAGCGTGCTACCCTCGTCGAATCCGCGGGCGATTCCGCGCTGACATGCGGCAACTCTTTTTCGATTCGTACGCCGAGGCCAAGCGTGGCCCGCAGCACTCGTCGATTCTCCGGTTCTACGTTCGTGCGTTCTGCGACCTGGCGGCTCACGCCATCCGGTCCCGGGCGGATCGCTCCACCCCGGTTGCCATGCCGAAGCAGACGGTCAGCGTACGGGACGACGTCGCCTACCGGAGGGTAGGTTTGGTGGAGTCGCTGAACTCCGCCGCTCGCAACACTCGCGTGGCATTGCGCGGACTCCATCGATCTCCCGGTTTCTCGCTGGTCGTGTTGATAACGTTGGGACTCGGCATCGGAGCAAGCACAGCGATTTTCAGTGTGGTAGACGGCATCCTGCTCAGCTCGCTTCCCTACCCTGATGCGGACAAGCTCGTCGTCCTCCGTGAACAGAGTCCGCCGCCTGAAGTTCGGGTCGGATGGGTTTCGGAACCTACATTTCGGGATTGGCGGGAACGAACAGCCGCGTTTGATGACATCATCGCCTGGCGCCTCAACCAGGTGACCCTGACCGACGGCGGCGCTCCCGAGCGGGCACACGGGTACGTGGTGTCGGCTGGGTTCTTCCCCACGATGGGGATCGAGATGTTGATGGGCAGAGGTTTCCTGCCGGACGAGGACAGACCGGACGGAGAGAAGGTCGTCGTCATCTCCCGAGCCCTTTGGCAACAACGGTTCGGCTTGGATCCGGATGTCCTCGGCAAGAACTTGGTCATGAACGGGGTATCGCACACGATAGTCGGCGTTGCCGGCGACTCTCACAAGTATCCCGGTGAAGCGGATATCTGGTCGCCGATAGCGCTCGAATACGAGCCGACCTTCCGCGGATTCCGGTACCTTGGCTTGATCGGGAGAATCAGTTCGGATGTCTCTCTAGCAGGAGCGCAAATCGACCTGGACCGAGTCGCCGCCGAAGTCGCCTCGCAGAATCAGGACACCAACGCCGGTTGGGGCGCCGCCATCGAACCACTCAAATCGACCTTGGTAGGAAGGCTGCAGCCGGTGTTGGTTGGGATGATGGTTGCGGTCTTGCTCCTACTGCTCATTGCAGTGGGCAACGTCGCCAACCTATTCCTGGCACGCCTGACCAGCCGAGGGACTGAAGTCGCAATCCGTAGGGCCCTGGGCGCCAGCAGGGGAAGTCTGGCCCGGCTGTTCGTTACCGAGGCCACGATACTCTCTGGGTTCGGTTGTGTTCTGGGAATCGGCGTTGCCATCTGGGGCGTCAAGCTGCTCGAGACTCTGGCCCGCGGCCGTCTCCCCCGTCTCGACCAGATCGGCATCGACGGCCGAGTATTGGCGTTTGCCTTGACCCTCGCCCTGATAGTGGGGCTGATCCTAGGACTGGTCCCCGCGGTGGTTTCCGTGGCTTCGCACCTTGGAAGCACGCTTCGATCCGGAACGAGGTCGGCAAGTGGGCATGGGCGCACTCACAGAATGAGGGAATATGTCTTGACCGTGCAGGTGTCGCTGGCGTTCGCCCTGCTGGTTGGAGCGTCCTTGCTCGCACGAAGCCTCTGGAACCTCCACCAAATCGATCCTGGCTTCGCTCCGGAAAACGTCGTCTCGTTCGAACTGGAGTTTCCGGAGTCGCGCTACGATTCCGAGCGTCTGCGGGCGGTGTTTCCCGAGTTATTAGCGCGAATCGGAGGCATTCCTGGCGTCGAAGCCACCGGGTACGTGCACCCCATGCCGATGGTGCTTGGAAGCGTGCCCAGTCGGTACGCGATCCAATCGAAAGTCGGCCGACCGCAGAACGAACTCCCGATGGCGCATCCCAGGATGACCGCGCCCGGCTACTTCGATGCCATGAGCATCCCGCTTCTGCGAGGGCGATCGTTCAATAACGGCGACGGCCCCAACAGCCAGCTCGTGGCGGTCGTGAATGAGACATTCGCAAACAGGTATCTCGAAGGGGATGACCCAATCGGCCAGAGAATCACCTGGTCCGACCCGGAAGACCCCGATGCGACCTGGTTCACGATTGTCGGGGTGGTTGGCGACGTGTTGTTCCGAAGGCTGACCGACTCGGCTGAGCCGGAGGTCTACACGCCGGTCGTGCAAACTCCGTACGGTTTCGGCCAGATTGTGTTGCGCCACCAGGGTCCTCTGGAGCAACTGCGCGGCTCGATGACGGAGGTATTCAGGTCTATCGATCCCGACCTTGCGGTGGCGAGGCCGCTACTGGCGGAAGAGACGATTCACGAGGGTCTCGGCGCAGCCAAGCTCAACACGACCCTCATCTCGTTCTTCGCGATCGTGGCCGGTGTGCTGGCGCTCGTCGGCGTGCTCGGCGTGCTCAGCATTTTGGTGAGCCGGAGAACGAGAGAGATCGGTATCCGCATGGTGCTGGGCGCTCAAACCGGGGAGATAACGCGGTTCGTGCTGGCAAAGGGGCTACGACCCGTGGTTTGGGGGCTGCTGCTCGGAACCGCGATATCGGTGGGACTCACGCGGTTCCTAGAAAGCCAGGTCTACCAGACGAGCACGCTCGATCCATTGGCATTCCTGCTGCCGTCGGCGGCGTTTCTCCTTACCGCGCTGATTGCGTGCCAACTGCCGGCAAGGCGGGCAACGCGGCTGGATCCGGCATCTGTACTTCGCGTGGAGTAGATGTGGAGGAGGCATTGTCAACTCAACGGATCCCCAGTGAAGCCGGGCACCACGGATCCTCGATGCCCAAGGCGGCCGGCTCGATCTCACCGTAGACAACTTGATCCTGAAGGAGGCGGCCCCGGTGTTGCTGTCTACGATCTTCTTTCAGAGCGCGGGGAGGAACACGAACGGGAGGTAAGGGCCTAGGAGCGCAAATCTTGCGCCGAAATCTCTCGGTTTCATTTCGTGAACAAAGATACCCCGGCCTTTACAGTGACGAAGTCGTGTTTGTCAAAATCCTCGTTCTCAGAGCCATACCAGTAGCCACCCTCGAAGCGAACACTGAGGTAATTCGCAACAGGGATTTTCAGCCCAACTCCACATCCCAACTCAAGCTGCGATCCACTTGTTTCTCCAATGAAAGAGGATAGCAGCCCGATAGCAGGGCTTACATACCCTTGTGGTCGGCTTCTATCGGGCGACAAGTGAAACACTCCGGCAATCTGTAGTGACAGATTGGTAGCTGCATCGAAGCCTTCGGTCTTGAGACGCACCAACGACATGCGATGTTCAATTGACACCCAATCAGACACGAATACACCCACTCGTACATTACGGCCGGGAATCGAAAAGAAAGACGTCGTGCCATTCATTGCCGACATTTCAAAAGTGGCATCGACTCCCAGCTCAATCGGTGCGACCTGCGCAGTAGTCATAATGGGCTGTAGTGATACCAATCCACAAAACACAATTATCCTCATACCAACACGCATCCGCACCTCCGACAGCATAGTGCCATTCGATACTTCGTTACATGTCGTTTCGTGAACGGTCGTCCATCTTTCTCATTGAACGAACAGGGAGATTCCGAGATTCAACGAGACCTCATCGCCTGGTGGAAGATCATCGGACTCGAACCCGCGCACATAACCAGTTTCGAGTCGGAACGAGAGGTGATTCGCAACGGGTATCTTCACCCCGAGGTATCCTCCAGTTTTGAACTGTGAAGCGCTGTTCGACGTGTTGGAATAGTACTCCACTCCTGTTGTCGGTCGAAAAAACGGCTGAGGTTTGCTGCGATCACCTGTGATGTGGTACAGCCCGGAAAGCCAGAACGAAACACTGGTGATTGGATCGGTGTTCTGACTGTCGATGACAGTGAGAGCGAG
>JBDGYW010000473.1:0-5488 GCA_039588935.1 Gemmatimonadota bacterium
CCTCCGCCTCGGGGAAGGAGTTCATGCTATCCCACAGGGGCTCGCCGTGCTCCTTCAACATCTTTTGGTATTCCTCGTAGGTCATCTCACCACGTCGCGCCCGTAGGGGCAAGCTTAGCGGAGACTGCGCTTCGACCGAGGCGTTGAACTTAATACCAGTCTTGCCAAAGATGCGAACGAACTCAGGGATACGAGTGTAAACGTGCGCCATACCGTCAACGCTCTGTAGATGGGCAAGCACTTGAGCCATGTCAAGCGTGTGCCAAATGCGGAAGTCGGACTGACTGTTCATCCGCTGTCCAGCCACTGCGTTATACCCTTTCAAACGCTGTTGGTAGTCTCTATCAAGAATCTGATTCTCGTAAGGGACAAAGCCTTTAGGCTCATTTGCTTTGGCGGCACCTTGGGCGACTACGTTCGCCGGTTTGATCAAACTACTCTCGAAAGCATTGACAGGCTCTACTTCTTCGCGCAACAAATCGCGCAGTCGCACGCTGTTAATCCCACCGTTGGCTTTAATGGCATCGAAATTATCGTCGATGAATTTCCGCAGGGTGCCGGTCGAAGACCAGTCAGTCTCGCCCTTGAACAGTGCCTTGGCAGCGGCTTGATCCGCCTCGGTGCCTTCACCCAGCTTTGTCCACTTGTCTAGCGTTGACGCCTTAGTGAGAGTGTCTCCGATACGCTGCACCGCTCCCTCCCAGTTGTTCCGAGCGGACTGCCCGTAACAAATCCAGCAGGTAGCGACGCCGACCTCCCGAAGCATCTCTCCTACCAGCGCCATGTCAGTTGGTGAGAACAGTTTTCCACGCTCACGCTCCAGCGTTCTCGTGATTGCGACGAGTTGATCCTGCTTCGGGCAGACGGTAGTGAAGTCCAACGTCTCGCCGAATAGTCGATCAGAGTTCTTTCGCAGCGGAGTGCCTGGGAGCTCCTGCGGAATCATGGAAAAGTCTCCGAAGATCTTCGCCGTCGCTTCCATGCCGCGAGCGAATGAGTCAATCTCCTCTTCTGAGAAGTGCTTGCGAACGGAATCCTTTTTGAAGAACTGCTCATCAAGCCAACGCCTCCACTCTCGAGGAAGTGATTGCGCCATAATCCCTGCGTTGACCCCGCCGTCAGGTGCGGCTGGGATGCCATCCGCCTGAAGTTCTTTTGCGATGGCCTTGCCCTCGGCTGAATTGCCGGACGTTCTATTAAACTCCGTTGCGACTTCGCCTACTAGGGCATCGACTTTAGCACTCGGAGCTGGCTCACTGGTCGTTTCCAATGGCTTCGGACCTCGGGCCTCGAACACAGGCGTGCTGTTGGAGCCGTGGACTTTCTCAACCGAGTCAAAGTATTTCTCGATCTCGGCCTTTAGCTCTTTAGGAGTCATGCCGCCGGTCATTTTCCGAGGCGCACTCGGGTAGTTGAAAAGGGCTCGACCGTTTCCATTGACGGAGCCCGCGATCTGCCGCAGCGTCTCGTTCAGCATGCCCTTAGTCGACTGGACGTTGAGCACGTTGCTGGCGAACACTGCGTCGTAGCCACGCTGAAGCGCCACGGGATCGTGGATGCCCGGCACTACGTTGGAGCCGAAGTCATGCGCCGTCACGTCGCTGAAGCCGGAGGTCCGCAGGATCTCAGACTGTGCAGCCTTGGGACCGGCACCGAAGTCAAGCACGGACTCGCCCGGCTTCACTCGCTGGAGGACAGCCTGGGTGGTCATGGTCGGACGTGCGCCGACGGAGCCAGCCGCTCGGGCTGTCTTGTTGGCGATCTCGATCTGCTCAGCCTTAGTCAGCTCCGGCAGGAACTGGAAGTCTGGCTGCGCCTCTTTAGGGGCCTGTAGATCAGGCGGCACTTCGGAAAACTTGGCTGGATCAGAGAGTTTGAGCTCTAGCTGACCAGTCTCACGCTCTCGGTCAATTCGTTTGAATTCTTCCGGCGCTCCGAACTTCTGAGGGTCTGTAAACCCTCGGGTTCCCTCAAAGAAGTGGGCAGGGATAGAGCTCTCCCGTCTCTCTCGAGCGATCTCTTCAAGAAGTGTCTCTTTTCCTTTGGGAAGGAACTGACGAGCCTCTTGAAAAGCTGTCGACTCGAGCTCGCCTCCTCGGAAGGATGGACGGGCTGCAGCCTCAGCTGAGATCTGGCCGACGTCCTGGGAAAGCTTGAAAGCTTCCTCACGAGTAACGAACCGACCTTCGTTGGTGACAAATCCGTCGACGCCGATGTTCTCAACGCCTCGCTCCAGCGCCTCACGAGGAATCTTGCCGGAGTTGACAGCGTCAAGCAACGCCATGAAATGAGTCTGGCCTTCGACGATGGAGCCATCTTCCAGTTTGAAAGCTGCTCGCTCTACCCGTTCCCCAGTCTTTGGCGCGGCGACCTCGGGGGCTGCCTTAGGCAGGAACCCTGCGGTTAGGGTAAGGATGTTGCCGCCTGCCGTGCGGGCCAGCACTGGCTCCGCTTCGACGTGGGCGATGTGCTCGAGGTTCAACCGTTGGATGACCTCGATGCCCTCGGGCAGTTTCAGTTTGTTGCGCTGTAGAGCTCGTTCAAGTTCCCCTCGCAGTGGGTTGGGCTCAAGGATGCGCTCGCCTTCGATTCCCAATGCCTCTGCTTTCTCACCCTCGAACGGCGCTCTCTCGCGCAACTCGCCTCGTCTAACGACGTCTGCAGGTTGCACGACGCGCCCAGGTTGGGTCGCTTCGCTTACCCGCTGCCCGACGATGTTACGAGGCAAGCCCTTGCCCGCGATTCGCGGCGTCGCCGGAACACGGATATTGTAAAGCATGTTGAGGAAGTCAGCCTTGCCCTGCTCAATCGGGACGACTGTTCCTCGCTCAGCCGGTGCGAAGATCCCAGAGGACCGCACTGACTCAGGCACCTCAAGACGTTCGCCAGCGCCCGTGCGCCCGGCTCGTTGGTTCTCGGAAAATTGGTTCGCGTCGATCAACAGCTGCCGCCAACCTTCAGCGGTGAGCTCACCTTTCGCGAAGTCCATCTCGTAGGGCACCTTGGCCAGCTCAGGAGCGTTAGGCTCTCGCGCCGCCAGCTCACCCAGGCTCTTGCCCCAGCGAACGGCATTGGCAGCCAGCATCTCCGGCGTCCACTGCAGCACCTGCGTCGTGCCACCACTGGTCACCTCAACTTTGTAAGGGAACCCAGTCTTTTCCACCATGCGCCGAACGTCCTCGGGCATGTTACGCGCCGCCTCGATCTCAGCTCGACGCTGCGCTCGCTTGGCTTCGATGTTCGCCCCAGGAGCTTCGGGTGCGGACCGATAGTTGTATCGCACTCCGCTGCCCGTCGCGATGTTCTCAGCAACTGTGCCGAGGATCTCTCGCGGGGACATCGTAGCGCCAGGAAGTGCGGTGTCAGATGCCTGATCGGCGATGTCTTGCGCCCGCTCACCCTCGATAGCCTCCTGCTCAGGAGTCGTGGGAGGGACGCCCCGAGGAGCCCTGGTTGGGACTGTAGGCTCAGGACGTTGGCCGGGTGTAGGTGCCGGGGACGTCTCAGGAGCAGGCCTGCGTCCTTGTGCCTGCCCTCGAATGGCGTCCATGGTTGCGCCTTCAGGACTGATGCCGATTCCGCCCGGCGTTTCAATTCGAGAAAACAGGTTCACGCCAAACATGCGAGACGTGGTGTCGACCACGTTGGCAAGCTTGCCGATCAGCCCGGTGTCGCCCTGCGGCTTGCCACCAGTGGCTTCGAAAAGAGTGCTGAAGTTTTCCGCCCCGATCTCACGAGCGAGGTAGACGTCCGCCGCTGCGACCGGGTCGCCGTTCACGCCGTCGCGAATGCTCTTCGGGATGACCCGCTGAAGAGCGCCGCGCCAGTCACCTTCGACGACGCTGCCGGTAAGCTGGGAGGTGTAACGTTGTCCGATCTGCTCCCACTGCTCTGCGTAGTGGTCGAAGATGATCTCATCGACGTAGCGGTTGCCCGACTCACCGAGGACGTGCTGGAATGCATGTGCGCCTTCATGGGCAGCAGCCTCCAAGCCAGTGATGAAAATAGCTGAGCCTCGTTGGCCACGGTCTCCGATAACGTTTTCCGCAAAGATGCCCCGCTGTTGAGAGTAGTTCTCCAGGGACGCTCGCTCCGTGGGATTGGGCGCTCGTCCGTTCTCGGCCTGAAACTGACGTTCGAGGATGCCAAGGAACGTCGCTGCGTCGGGGATCACATAGACCGGCGTGTCCGATCCGACGTCTTCGAGGAACTTCTCCATGGCGTTGACCCGAGCCTCGCCCTCGCTGTCGAGGAGCTTACGGCCTTGCCGGTCCGCCGCTGAGCCGAGCCGAAGCGGCGCTCCAGGGAGCTCCCGCTTTACCCGACCAGGGTTCTTGATCTCCATCGGTGCCGTCTTGACCGACTGGGTAAACCGTTGCATGGGACGTCCGCCAACATGCAGTGCCCCGAACGCTGTCCCGTAGGCGCTCATGTTCTGGACGTCTTCCGGCGACTCCGCCAGCGCCAGGGCGAACCCGACGTCGATAGGCACGCCTTTCAGACCACCCGCTACGACCTCTCCTGAGCCCCTGGAGACGCCGATCAGTGCCTTCTGGAACATGGAGTCAGGTCGATTGGTCGCCACCCTCTTGCCAGCCTCAGACATCCCCTTGCCCCATCTCTTCAACGGAGCTGCGATCTCCCGTCCGAGGCGTCCGGCCTGGAGCACTCGACCTCCGGCCAAAGCCCCGAGGGCTCCCCAAACATTCCCGCTAAGGATCTGACTGACGGTAAACCCGCCGACAAGCGCCGGAGGAGCGATCTGGGCGACCTTCCCGGCCCCCGTCACGGCTTTCCCTACGCCCTGTAGCGTGCGCCCAGCCGTCCGCTGAGCGACCGTTGAGGCGTCCAGGGCACGGACAGCCCCGCGAGCTCCTGCAAGCGCCCTAGCGGGCGATATGCGGCTCACCTCGGCCTCCACCTTAGCCAGATTGTCGGCAGTCTTCTTCGCTACATTCTTGGCCTGCTCTGAGCCCAGGCGCTGCGCTGCGCGGGCCGAAACTGCCGCCGCTGTCCTGGCATCCAAAAGCCTTCGGGACGCCACCATGGTCGGCTCCAGCGCCGCTCTGGCCTTACCCAGCATTCCCACGTCCTTTTCCGCTGCCCTCAGTAGATCCTCGGAATACTTCAAGGCCTCACTGGTCTTAGGCAATTGTTGCCGCATCTGCTTGACCGCAGTCCGCAGCCGGGCCAGTTCTTTCCCGGCGATTCGCCCTGGAGCCGTCACTCGCGCTATTTTCCCAGCCGTCGCCCCGACCAAACCGAATGCCCGGCCAAACAAGAAAAATCCAATAGGGTCCGCTGCCGCTACAGCCTCGACTCGGTTCATGTCCAAGCCGCCCTGCTTGTCGATCACGTCCCGAATAAAGTGCCCGGCGACAATGTCCTCTCCTCGGCCCTGCCCGACCTCTTCGCCCTGGAGGAAGTCCGCCAGCTCGTTCCGCAGCTCTTCCTGCAGACGATCTGCTGGGACGTCTTCCCACTTGTC
>JBDGYW010000474.1:0-6331 GCA_039588935.1 Gemmatimonadota bacterium
TATCGAGGGTTTCACGCTCGGCAATTCTCCCCTCGAGATGACGTCAGAGACCGTGCAGGGCAAAACCCTGGTTTTCGCGACTACCAACGGTACGGGAACACTGGTCGCGGCCGATCCGGGTCGCCCCGTGTTGGTGGGGGCGATAACCAACTTCTCGGCACTGATGGATCGAGCGCGGGAGGAGTTCGCTGAGAATCGTGAATTGACGGTTCTTTGTGCTGGTCAGGAGCGCATGTTCGCGCTCGAAGACGCCTATGTGGCGGGCCGAGTGGTCCAAGCCCTGCTGCCCGATGGAAAACGCAAGAACGTTGAACTCAACGACGCAGCGATAGCGGCGTTGGAGCTTGTGCGACGTTACGGAGACAGGTGGCGACGAGCGATACTCGCCAGTGCCCATGCCCGTGAACTGAAGGAACTGGGCTACCGCGCCGACGTGGAATCGGTCACTGAAGTTGACGTATTCGACATCGTTCCAGAATACTCAGACCGGTTGATCAAGGTCCCGGATTTGACGTAACATGTCAGCCACGCCACGCCGCAGACGCGAACTCCTCGCGATAGTCTCAATCCTGGCGGGCGTTTTCTTTGCCTTAGCTCTGCCACCGTGGGACATCACCGGCCCAGTTGGCCGCTTCTTCGCGCGGATCCTCTGGGAGTTCTTGGGCTCCGGCGCGGCACTCATTCCAGTGTTGGGAATTGTCTTGGGTCTTACCGGGTTCGGCCGATTCCGCGAACTCGGCCTCAAGCGGGTATCTGTGCTGGTCGCCGGGTTGGTGATTTTGATGCCTTTCGCTATAGCCGTACTGACCGGCATCCGGATTACGGAAGATATCCCTGCAGACTACCATGTTTGGACATTCGCTCATCGGGCGGTCGGTGTGATTCCGGCAATGATCGCCGTGATGCGGTGTCGGGGTTGACGATCTATACGCTGGATTGGCATCCGTTCAGACGGTTAGCGCCTGGAGCAAAGAAGAAGGCGCATGATGGGGCGTACGCGGCATCAGAGGCATCCGACACACACCCGGGTGAAGCAGATGCCGACCATGCCGCTCCTCCTGCCCATGCCGACCCTCCCACCCGCCGCCCCCGCACCCGGCTCGATTTCCAACCCGATAGAGCTCTCGACGCTCTAGATCAACTTCCCCCCGTTGAGTTGTTGACCAGGTCTGCGGTAGGTAGTGCCGAAGGCGATGAGGAAGCTCTGGAGCGTCTGGGAGAGGTGCTGATCGAAACGCTTGCAACGTTCAAAGTGGAGGGCAGGATCGTCGGGAGGACCACGGGGCCGGTTGTGACGCAGTACGAGGTCGCACCCGCACCTGGTGTGAAGGTGGGAAGCATCGCTGCACTCGCCGATGACCTCGCGCTTGCGATGCGCGCCAAGTCGATACGTATCGTTGCGCCAATACCCGGCAGGGCGGCCGTTGGCGTCGAGGTGCCAAACCCAACGGCCCGAACGGTTCCGCTCAGGGAAATGTTGGAAACGCCCACTTGGGAGCGCACGCGAGCCGTCCTCCCGATTCCGCTAGGCAAGGATCTCGAGGGACGAGCAGCGGTCGCGGACCTGGAGAAAATGCCGCACCTTCTGATTGCTGGAGCGACAGGGTCGGGCAAGTCGGTCTGCATCAACACGATCATTACCGGGTTGGTGTACAGCTACACGCCTCAGCAGCTCAGAATGTTGATGATCGATCCGAAGATGGTCGAACTCTCCATGTACAACACTCTCCCCCACCTTCGTCATCCTGTGGTCAACGACAACAAGCAGGCCGCGCAGGCGCTCAGGTGGACGCTGCTCGAGATGCAGCGGCGCTACGAGCTGTTCCATGCGAACAAGGCGCGGAACATCAGTGATTTCAATCGGAAGGTGGAGAGTGGGAAGGACGTCTGGGAAGTCGGGGAGCAGGAAGTGGGGAGCGGAACTGAGGGTCGGAAAGGTGAAAGGGCGGCAATCCGCTACGGTGGCAAAGCTGCAAGTGTGCCGGACGAAGCGCTCGAGCAAATCAATCTTCCGATGCCCTACGAAGACGGCCCGCTGCCGTACATCGTCATCATCGTGGACGAGTTAGCCGACCTGATGATGACAGTGCAGGGGGAGGTCGAGAAGCCACTGGCGATGCTGGCTCAAAAAGCGCGTGCCACTGGAATTCACATGATTCTCGCGACGCAGCGACCCAGCGTGAATGTGATCACCGGGCTGATCAAGGCCAACTTCCCGAGCCGGATCGCGTTCCGCGTTGCCTCGAAGGTGGACAGTCGCACGATCCTCGATCAGAACGGTGCCGAGACATTGCTGGGGAACGGCGACATGCTGTTCCTTCCGCCAGGCAAGAGCGAGCCGGTGAGAGTGCAGGGAGCGCTGATCGAAACCGACGAGACCGAGCAACTGATGGAGTGGTATCGGGAATTCAAGGAAACTCGCGATTTGGAGCTGGAAAAGCAGGGTAGGGAAGCGCCGGAGTCAGGTGAGGAGGATATTCTCGAGGTAGTGGCGGAACTCGAAATGGAGGAGGCCGGTGCGGAACGCGGTCGCAGCGATGTCGCCGACCGCGATTCCCTCTTCCTTGAAGCAGCCGAGACTTGCATCAGCAATCAACTTGGCTCGACCTCCCTATTGCAGCGCAAGCTGCGGATAGGGTACGGGCGAGCGGCGCGCATCATCGACCAGCTATACGAGGCGGGTGTGCTCGGGCCGCCTGACGGGTCCAAGCCAAGGGAGGTGCTGGTAGGGATGGAGGATCTTGATGAGTTGTGATAAAGAACCCTTTCAATCCTGCCTAGGCCCACAACCGCAAGAACCGGCAGATTGGTACGTCCCATCGCCAACCACCGGGGTAGGTCGCATACGGGTAGTGCTTTGTTCGTTGACCGGAGGGCTCGGTGGCCGTGGCTGTGCCCAGCGGCTGCCGCCGCCGACTGCCGCCGGCGACAGGTGACGCGGAAAGGTGATGGCATGAAAGAGGCTTCTAGACCATGAAAGGGATTGTTCTCGCAGGAGGTGCCGGTACCCGCCTCCACCCGGCAACCAGAGTCGTGAGCAAACAGCTATTGCCCGTCTACGACAAGCCAATGGTCTACTATCCAATCTCGGTGCTCATGCTTGCCGGGATCCGCGACATCCTGGTCATCTCAACACCGCACGACTTGCCGCGTTTCGTCAGCTTGCTCGGTGACGGTAAGCAGTGGGGTGTTCGCTTCGATTACGTCGAGCAGCCACGACCTGAGGGTTTGGCTCAGGCGTTCACTCTCGGCCACAGTTTCATTGGCGGTGACAACGTGTGTCTTGTGCTCGGTGACAACATCCTTTACGGGGGGTCTCTGGGACCGCTATTGAGGACGGCGGCGGCGCGAGAAACCGGTGGTACTGTGTTCGCATATCGTGTCAGAGATCCGGAACGATACGGGGTGGTGGAGTTCAACTCTGAGGGCACTGTGCTCAGTTTAGAGGAAAAGCCGGCTCACCCCAAATCAGACTATGCCATCACGGGTCTCTACTTCTTCGACAACCAGGTTGTTGAGGATGCGAGACGCTTGAAACCGTCAGGTCGCGGCGAGTTTGAGATTGTGGATATCATCAGGGCGTATCTCGACCGGGATCAGTTGGCTGTGCAGGTGATTGGGCGGGGTATTGCGTGGTTGGATACGGGCACTCACGAGTCCCTACTCAAGGCAGCGATGTTTGTCGAGACAATTGAAGAACGGCAGGGGCTGAAGGTCGCGTGTCTTGAGGAGATCGCGTTCCACAACGGCTGGATCTCGGCCGACCAGGTGTTGGTGGAAGCGGGAGCGCTAGGGAAAACGGGCTACGGGGAGTATCTGACAAGACTCGTTCGAAATCAGTAGCCAACAGCACCTACCACGAAATAGGGCCCAAGCTCCTTGGAGGAACCCACGTTCGCTCCGCCGGGTGCGTTCGCAGCGAGCGTCGCTCATCCGGCCAGCGCTACGGGATGCTCCCTACTGCTTCGCACAAGCGCTGAGCGGCCCAACTGCCGCTTCTGCCGCATGTGTGGCGGTCCTGGGTAGGGCATGTCGCGGGTGGGGATGGGAGGATGTGTGGCTGCCGTCCAGCAGTGCCATGCAGGAAAAAGCCACGCCGGGCACGAGAACGGTTACCGTCCACCCACGGATCAACCGTACCTTACGCCCATGCCAGTCAAATCAGATCCAGCAACATGGACGGACACACGCCACAAGCGGGGCTTGGCCGGCGAGATCGTGGCGAAGCGGTTTCTTGAAGGGGTGGGCTACCGGGTATTGGCCCACCGCTTTCGAATTGGCCGGATCGAGATCGATCTGATCGTCCGCAAAGGCGCAGTCGTCGCGTTCGTTGAGGTGAAGACGCGCTGCAGCGCGGTTTTCGGGAGTCCGTTGGAGGCTGTTACATGGTCCAAGCAGCGCGAGATTGCGAAGGTGGCTGAGTGTTGGATGGATCGGCATGGCGGCCCGACTGACGAGTTTCGTTTTGACGTCATCGGAGTTACGCTAACTGGTGGGGGGAGGGCATCAGTGCAGCACGTTGAAGACGCGTTCAGACCAGGGTGGCGTTGAATGCGTTTTCGGGATATATTCGGGAGTGGGTTTGCCATAAGCAGTGAGTCGTGATTGGGATAAGCCCGGCCCCGCTCGCTGCTCCCAACTCCCGGCTTTTCGACAATGCCAGCAACCATCGCGCACACACGACTTTGTATCAACTGAGGATCTCATCCAGTGAAACAACCCACTAAGCAAACCAATGCTCCGATTTCCGACGATCGCCGAAAGGCGCTCAATCTCGCGATCACACAGATTGAGAAGAACATCGGTAAGGGATCGATCATGCGCATGGGGCAGGACGCTGCCCGTGTGAACATTGGCGCCATTCCTACCGGAGCCATGAACCTCGATGCGGCAATTGGGATTGGGGGTGTTCCACGCGGACGGATCACGGAAATCTACGGGCCGGAGTCCAGCGGCAAGACTACGCTGGCACTTCATGTCGCGGGGCACGCCCAGCGCCTGAATGGCGTGGCTGCGTTTATCGATGCTGAACATGCGCTAGACGTTGAGTACGCGAAGAAGTTGGGTGTGGATCTGGACAACTTGCTCGTTTCGCAGCCTGACACGGGAGAACAGGCGCTCGAGATCGCCGAGATACTTGTGAGGTCAGGAGCGGTCGATGTCATTGTGGTTGACTCGGTGGCGGCGCTGGTTCCGAGGGCTGAGATCGAAGGAGAAATGGGTGACTCGCATGTGGGCCTACAGGCGCGGCTCATGTCTCAGGCACTCCGAAAGTTGGCAGGATCCATCAACCGCTCACGCACATCGGTGATCTTCATCAATCAGCTGCGCGAGAAGATCGGCGTAATGTTCGGCAACCCGGAGACGACGACCGGCGGAAGGGCACTCAAATTCTACTCGTCAGTGCGGTTGGACGTACGACGCATCGGTCCCGTGAAGGAGCGGGATGAGATCACCGGCAGCAAGGTTCGTGTGAAGGTCGTGAAGAACAAAGTCGCACCGCCGTTCAGGCAGGCCGAGTTCGACATCATGTTCAATGAGGGCATCAGTCATTCGTCGCTGCTGGTTGATCTGGGCGTCGAAGCCGGCGCAATCGAGAAGAGCGGAGCGTGGTACTCATACGGCAAAGAGCGGATCGGGCAGGGCAGGGAGAACGCCAAGCTTTTCCTCAAGGAGCATCCCGACATGGCCGATGAGATCGAGGTCACGGTGAAAGAGTTCTTGGGGATAGCTGAGGTGCCACCAGAGGCGGAGGTTGCCGAGGTTCCTGAAGAGCATGGTGATGGGAATGGCGAGGTCACGGCGGATAAGTGAGTGGGGTCCCGTGACGATGCCAGCTATACCAAGACGCGTAACGGCCCTCGAATCGGACAGGCGGATTCCGGGCAACATACTGGTTGAGCTGAACGGGGCTCGGTTCACGAGCTTGCCGTCGGCGACAGTGGTTTCGCTCGAATTGGTGGAGCACATCGACCTCGATGACGCTCAGTTTGCGCTGCTCGAGCGTGCCGCCGACGTCGAAGCGGCATATATAGTCGCCGTCAGGATTCTCGCGGCAATGCCGAGGGCAGTGGAGGAGTTGAAGCGGAGGCTTAGGCAGCGAGGGCACAAGGTGTCGGTGACCGCAGAAGCTGTGGGTAGACTCGAGGAGGCTGGCCTTCTCGATGACGACGCATTTGCTAAGCACTTCACACGAGTGCGACTCGGACGAGGCCACGGACCTCCACGCATACTCACTGATCTGCTGAGTAGAGGAGTAGAACGCCAGCTTGCCGAACGGTCGATTGCTCATGTGCTCGACGCTGAGGAAGTAGACCCTACTGAGAGTGCG
>JBDGYW010000475.1:0-5481 GCA_039588935.1 Gemmatimonadota bacterium
CGTAGGAAATGATGGCTCATCCGGCGACCTGGACATCACGCGAACTGCGCGTGATACTTCGGGAGTCGGGTGAGAACCCCGACGAGAGTGACGGTACTTCCGAGAAATCCCTGCACCCAAGAGGCCTATATGCGGCGCACGAAAGGCTTATTCATCTCTGCGACCTCGTTGCTGGTTTTCCTCTGCCTAGCAGTGCCTTCTCCTGCGATGGCTCAGGATCTCAGGCCTGTGACTGTCGGCTCGCCTATGCCGGACTTCACACTGCCCGCGTATCAGGGTGGCGACGTTACCATTTCGGACCTCCGGGGAAAGAACGTGATGTTGATCTTTCCGCGGGGACGGTCCCAGCCTGACGCCTGGTGTCATATCTGCAACTACCAGCATATGGAGCTGGTGTACCACGAGGCCGCCAACGCCCTCAGGCAGCAGGCAAACCTGGAGATCCTCTTCGTGTTGCCGTACGGCAGAGATGAAATCGAGGAGTGGATCGAGACGTATCCTCAGCAACTACAGGACCTGGAAGACTGGAAGAACCCGGACCCCGCGACCCTCGACGATGCGGGGCGGAGGCGCATGCAGTTCGCGAGCCGGGCCTTCCCGAAAGTCTTCACCGTCAATCAGGATCGCGTGCCCGGCCCCTTCCCGATTCTGATCGATGGCGATCGCGCGGTGTCCAGTGGGCTCGGATTCTTCACTAATGATTGGGGCGGAAGCCAGGCTGAGCAGAATGTCCCCGCAGTGCTCATCATCGATCCCGACGGAGTTCTGCAATTCAAGTACATTAGCCAGAACACCATGGATCGTCCGCCACTGGAGTACTTGTTGGATGTGATTGGAGTTCTGGTCGGAAACCGCTAGTGACGGAAAGAACCCGGTAGCCGGTCACCAAACGTCGACGCTGTCCCTGTGATCCTCACGGGCGGAGGTCAGGAGCCTTACCAGGGCTCCGACAGTCGTCGTACGGAATTCACCGGTATCTCGGCTATAAAGATCCAGCGTTCCGGAATCGTCGCGCAGCATCTCTATCTTGTCGGCAACTGAGCCGCCCGCAAGCGATGCCAACCCAATCACGGCGTATCCGCGAATATGGGGGTCGGCTGAGTCTAGAGACTGTGTCAGCTCTTCGACTCTGTCAGAGAGAAGTTCGGGGCGCACTTTGGCAACAGCTGCCACCGCCCAATGTGCTCCCCGGCTGAGAGCTTCATCTTTCAGGTAGGACCCCAGAATCACGCCGAAAACATCTAGCAAGGCAGGGACGTTCACCACTATCGCCGCCATCGCCTCAGGTGAATGCCATCCTGCGCCTCCAGATTCGTCGTTCATCAGCCACTCCAGGCGGCGCAGCAATTCACGAACTGACTGGAGGTCGGTGGCCGCAACGACTGCCGAAACCGCGCCGAGGGCCTCAATGGCACGCCAGCGAAAGCGATCATCCTGCTCGTACAGGAGGGCACACAGCACGCCAAGCACTCGTTTATCCGCCTTCGCGAGCTCAACAAGTCGCGATAGTTGGCGTGAGCCTACGAGTCCTTTTACCACGTGTTTGCGTTGTTGCCGGTTCATCTTCGTCGTGCTAGCAGGTCGGGCGGAAAGAGATGACCGAATCAGACATCGACGATGAGTCCAGTGCGAGCCATCGTGCACAGGCCATCCCGGCCAGCATCCTTCGCCGTATGCTGCGCGAGCTCAGCCAGCGTATCCACATCGTCATCCTCTCGATCCTGGTTCAAGTGCCACAGCAATAGCCGTTTCACGTCCGCCTCCACAGCCAACTTCACGGTGTCGGCGTACATCGAGTGACCCCACCCGCGGGAAAACTCCTCGTATTCTTCAGGAAGGTATTCTGCATCGTGGATCAATAGATCCACTCCGCGTATAAAAGCCACGTAGTCGTCGAACGTTCTGCCACCGGGATGGGCATAGGTGAACTCGTTGTCAGGAAAGAACGCAAAGCTCTTTTCGCCCTCTGCAAAGCGGAACCCATATCCATTGTTCGGGTGAGATAGCGGAATGCTCTCGCAACACATGTTGGCCACCGAGAATTCTGGCTTGCACTCATCGTCGAACACCAAATCTGCGTGGACATCGTCGAGCGTAACCGGAAAGAACGGTGGTTGCATTACTGTTCCAAGGAAGTTGCGAATCGACTGCTGGGCGTATGTACACCCATGGATGCGGATCGTTACACCCTCTCGGTACAGCGGCTTGAAGAACGGGAAGCCAATCAAGTGATCCCAATGAGCGTGGGAGAGCACAAAATGGAAGGTGTCCTTTTCCTCCTGCATGAGCTTGTTGCCTAGCGGTCGGAGCCCCGTGCCCGCATCGAGGATGACCGTGTCGCCCATATCAGTCTCCAGACACACACAGGTCGTGTCGCCACCGTAACGATCGAACTCCGCTCCGGACACGGCAATTGACCCGCGCGCGCCCCAAACTGTCAGCTTCATCGCGGCTCCTCGTTCATTGCTCCTGCGCACCTCATTTCCACTAAGGTATCACTAATGTTGTGTCTCCAGCCAGCGCTCGCAGTCGATCGCCGCCGTGCACCCACTTCCCGCTGCCGTTATCGCCTGACGATACACGGAGTCTTGAACGTCGCCACAGGCAAAGACTCCTTCAACGCTCGTGCACGACGACCTGCCGACCGTCTCTATGTAGCCGTTCTCGCCGAAAGTGAGTTGCCCCTCGAAAAGACTGGTGTTGGGTGTGTGTCCAATACCAAGGAACATGCCGATGCATGGCAAGATCTTCGTCTCGTCGTTCGTCGGATTGCGCAGGCGTAGGCCTTCGACCGCCTCATCACCCAGCACCTCTTCGACCACATATGGCGTCTGAAAAGTGATTTTCTCATGTGCTCGTGCGCGGTCCTGCATGTACTTCGAGGCGCGCAACTCGGAGCGCCGGTGCACCAGGTGCACATTACTGGCAAACCGGGTGAGAAACAGCGCTTCCTCGAGCGCCGAGTCACCCCCACCGATCACGGCCAACTCCTGGTTGCGAAACGCCGGAAGCGCACCATCGCAGGTAGCGCATCCCGACACACCTCGGTTCATCAGCCGTTGCTCACTCTCCAGACCCAGGTAACGAGCTGAAGCACCCGTGGAGATGATCACCGAGTTGGCGAGGTGTTCCTTGCCCTCAGAAGTGATGCGGAACGGCCGCTCGGACAGATCTACCGCCTCGACATCCTGTGTCAGAAATCGGGTGCCGAACCTCTCGGCCTGCTTGCGAAGCAGTTGCATCAACTCAGGCCCAGTAACCCCTTCAGGAAACCCTGGGAAATTCTCCACCTCCGTAGTCGTCATCAACTGCCCACCCGGTTGGCCACCTGCAATAAAACCCTCGAACATCAACGGATTGAGGTTGGCCCGTGCAGTGTAGATGGCCGCTGTTTGGCCGGCCGGGCCAGATCCGATGATGATGACGTTCTCTATGTCACTCATTCACTCCTCCATCAAGAACTTGCACAGCGTCGGCTCCCACCGAATCTCAGGCCGTCCCTGGCTTCTTGCTTCTCGATGATGCTGATCACCTCGACAGCTGTGTCTGGTTCAGGAACTCAACGGTAACAGTAACCTGCAACATCCCACCTTGCGAGTGTCTTGTCGAACGTCTTTGACAGGCCATTTCGCCGACCTGCTATCGGTGACCGCTTCCGCGGTGGATTCCCGCCTTTGCGACTTCCCTGCCACAAGTGACATCTTTGTTTACTGATCGAATGCCCCCATGCGATGGTGCAGTCACAAACGTGCGACGATCTCATTCGGCGGGAACAGGCGCATCACATATTCCAGCTGTAACGTGAGCATGAAGGACCGAATGGCAAAGAAGACTGACTCGCACCCACGAAACGATGGTGAAACAGATGAAGGATGAGCTGAACGCCACGGTCACCAAATACGACGAGATCAACCACGGCCTGCTGGTGCTGCGAGTGAAGCCTGACTTCGAACTTCCGAGGTTCAAAGCCGGTCAGTACGTCGTACTCGGTCTACCCGGTTCATATGCGAGAGCCGACTACGCGTTGCCGGAAGAAGAGACGTCGCCTCACGACAAGATCATCAAACGAGCCTACTCCATATCATCTTCGAGTCAGCAAGGTGAGTACATAGAGTTCTACGTCGCCCTCGTCCACTCGGGCGCTCTGACACCCCGTTTGTTCGCTCTCAAAGAAGGTGATCGTGTCTGGTTAGGGAAGAAGATCGTCGGCATGTTCACGCTGGATGACGTCACCGCAGGACACGACGTTGTATTCATCGCAACCGGCACCGGTCTTGCGCCTTACCTGTCGATGTTGAGGTCCAATTACCGGTTCGAGGATGGACATAGGACTATCGCAATACACGGTGCGCGTGTCTCTTGGGATCTTGGCTACATGCGGGAACTGGTCGCGCTGGCGTCACGTTGGGAGACCTTCCATTACCTGCCAATAATCGACGAGGTCGATAGGGATCCAGACTGGCCAGGCAAAACCGGCTTTGTCTTCGAGTACATCAACGACGGTACGGTCGCAGGAATCCTGGGGCATGACATGGACCCTGCAAGGACCAGTGTCTTCCTTTGCGGCAATCCGTTGATGGTCGAAGGTATGGAGAGGATGCTCACCGAACGAGGCTTCAAGATCCACAAGCGTCGCGACCCGGGAAACATCTTCGTGGAGAAGTTCTGGGCCGACTGACAACTGGCTCAGTTCCTGTGATTCTTCGCTCCGCCAAGGCCCAGTTTCTTCATGCGGCTACGGAGCGTGCTCGGGTTCAGACCGAGGATCGTTGCAGCTCCCTCATGGCCGTAAAGCTTGCCCGCTGTGTGTTTCAGAACCCTTTGGATATGCCTTCGTTCAACCGCGGCCAACGTGGGCAGTTCATCTCCCTCACCGGAGCCCAAATCATCCCGCGCAATTTCCCCAGCAGCCTCCCGGAGGCCATCCCAGTCAGCATCGAATTCCAGTTCGGGGCTGTGATTGATGATCGTCGCCCGCTCCAAAGTGTTCACTAGCTCCCGCACGTTCCCACGCCACGGCTGCGCCTGTAACCATTCTTTGGATCGCTCTGACAACCACCAAGGACCACGTCCGGTTCGCCTCGACAAGGAATCGAGGAAACTCCCCGCGATGTCGACGATGTCCTCTCTCCGTGTGCGTAAGGGCGGTACGTGAATTGGGAACACGGCAATACGGTAATACAAGTCATCCCTGAATTTCCCGTTCGCCATCGCAGAGAGAAGATCCTGGTTGGTGGCCGTGACGATGCGGACGTCCACGCGGACCGTCCGGTCACTACCCACTGGTTCGAAACGCCCCTCCTGCAGGGCCCTCAGGAACTTGGGTTGAAGATCGAGTGGGAGTTCGCCTATCTCATCTAAAAAAAGCGTTCCGCCATTAGCAGCCTGGAACCGGCCCATTCGGGCTTTCGTTGCACCGCTAAATGCACCCTTCACATGCCCGAACAACTCACTCTCAATTAGGTTGGCCGGTAGAGCGGC
>JBDGYW010000476.1:0-5472 GCA_039588935.1 Gemmatimonadota bacterium
AGGCGCCGATCGAAACCAAACGCACCGATTCGTTCCGATCTTCAGCATACGTGAGGAAGGTCGGTACCGCGGATGCGGAGTACCGGGTTGCCAGGATGTCGATCAGGACTGCCCGGGCCTGGCCCTGATATTCGCTCACCGCCGAGATGATCTGTTCGTCAACGTCCTCACCCCACAACTGTACGAGACTCTCACGGGCCGAAATGGAATCCCCATGTTCGACCGCGATCGCAGCCAGGAGTCGCACGTGGGAGGCGTCGCCCAGCGCTCCCAGGGCACGGATCGCCGCGGTGCGGGCGGCTCCCGAGCTACTCTCAACCAGTGCGGTCACGATAGGCGTCGCCACACTGACGCCCGCAGAGCCCAACGCCGAGACAGCCAGGATCCGCGCACTCTCAGGGAAGGACTCCAGTTCCTCCGCGATCGGCATCAGGTCGACGGTTTCCTGCATCTCGATCATTAACCGCGCACCGGCGCGCTGGATCTCGGGTTCGTCACTCCGCAGCATGGTAAGAAACGATGGTACAGCCTCGTCCTGCTGAGTGTGTACCAGCCCACGCCACGCGGCGATCCTGACAGGAACCGGGAAAGCGTCCGTCGTTCTCTGTTGATACAAATCGCGCGCCTCGGTCAATGCGCCCTCGAGCGTCAGCTTGTCAGCGTTGCGAAGCAACGCATCCAAACGGAGCGACTCGAGTTCGGTCGGAAGTTCGAGAGCGAGTAGGCCCCCCCGCGCCTCCAGGCCACCGATCTGTCCGAGCGATACGATACTCGCGCTGGTCAGCTCCGTATCGGTGACATCTATCAGGCCGATGAGTTGGGATACGGCTCCATGATCGCGTCGTTGCCCAATGGTGCCGATCACTCCTAGTCGCGCCGGGCCAGAGAGTCTTTCGAGAGACTCTCGGAGAATCCGATCTATCTCCGGAGATTCGTGTTCCTGCAATGCGAAACGTGCGTCGTCGGTCAGTTGCTCATCGAACAACATCCGCTCCAGGTAGGGCAGTGAACGATTGGGTCCGATCCGGCGCAGCATGCGGCACACGAACTGTTTTGCGGCGTAGGTGCTCGAGGGATTCTCGAGGATCTCGATCAGTCGATCTTCGATCGCTCCGTGCTGTTCCGGGGAGGTGTTTCGGATTTTCGCTTCGATTGCAGCTTGGGACAGTCGGCTGGATCCGAAGTCCGAACCCGCGACTTCTGTGAACGGGTCTTCCACCGCCCCGGCTTCGGTCGTGAGAGCAGGCTGCGGTCGGTTCGCCACGGAATTGCTCGGCGCGTCGTCCATCTCGAGGTCACCGAGGGCATACTGGATCCCGGCCAGGTAGTGTGCGAGTACCGCCGGGTTCTCGAGGACTTCGAGATTGTGTCCCAGCGAGCAGTAGAACACTCGGCCGTCACCGAAGGGTTTGATCCAGGAGATCGCAAAGTCGTCGTCATCCCGCTTGATGCCTTCCACCTGTCGGTTCCGCATGTTCGACATGTCGAGACTGAGTAAAACCCGGTGGCTATCGCGGGAGTACGGCCCCATGATCTGATAGATCTCGTCCTTGATGAGAAAAGCCTGGCTATCAAACGACGCATTGAGTGGGTGGTCAGGCTCGTCGATCTTCACGGCCCATGTACCGCCAGCGTGCCATGGATGACCGTCGAAGAGACCGCCCATCATTTCTGCCGCCTCGGGCCAGTCGTAGAAGTTGTCGGTTGCGGCGTGAATGCCGATCACGCCCTTGCCGTTCCGAACGAAGTCGAGCAAGGCACGGCGATGATTCGGATCGTCGAACGTGAGCTGCGTGGTGTTGTTGAACAGCACGGCGTCGAAGCGGGCGAGGTTAGAAGCCTCGAACGCGTTCATATCGGTCGAGACAGTCACATCGAACGCACCGGTCTTCTCTGCCATGAAATTCAGAGCTGCTTCAGTCCATTCAATCGACTGGTGAGCGAACCCTTCGCAAAGTGAGAACACCAGGATGTGGCGTGCCTCGGCAGATTCGGCTATCGGCCGCTCCGGCGCAGCTTGCCAGATCGCCGCGAATTCAGCGTCAGGGGCAGGAGGCGTTGGTGCCACACCGGTAGTGCGACAACCGACCAGCATTATGGTTGTCATGCCTAGAACAGCGGTAAGGCGACGTGCGCAGTTGCGCTTGGTATGTTGTCCCAGCATCAGAGTATCCATGGTTTGCGGTACGATCGTCCGAGCAGAGCGGCTGCGCCCGGATCGCCGATGATTGTCTCGGTCTTCGGGTCCCACCGGATAGTGCGGCCGGTGAGCATGGCGATCTCACCCAAATGTCCGACGCTCACCGAACGGCAGGCAGTCTCGACCGGCGTGATCGTTTGCTGCCGGCTCCTCACGCAATCGAGGAAGTTCTGGATGTGATCGTCGCTCCGGTAGAGACGTTCGTCGCCCGGCCCGATCTCCTCGTATCTGACCCAGCCCGGATCGGACGCCAAAAGTTCGCTCCGGTTGACGTGGATCCAGCCGTCGTCACCAAACCACTTGGCTCCCATGAACCCGATTTGGTTGGAACTGCCTACCTCGATGGTCACATCGCCTTCGTACTTGCATGTGAACCGGTACTCGGTGGGGGCATCCCACAGACCCTCGGCCGGGTATTCTCCATTGCCCGAGATCTCGTACGGTCCGGTCCGGTCAAAGGCGAGGCCCCAGTGGGCGATGTCGATGTGGTGACCGGCCCAATCGGTGAGCTGCCCGCCTGAGTAGTCCATTATCCAGCGCCAGTCCCAGTGGCAGCGGTTGCCGCCGAATTCGCAGTACTCACGCCACGGCGCAGGGCCGAGCCAGAAATCCCAGTCGAGCTCCTCAGGCACCGGCAAAGGCTCCTTGATTCCGGTAGCGCTGCCGCTCGGGAGGCCGACCTCCACGGACCGGACCCTTCCGATACGTCCGTTGCGCACCAGCTCGCAGGCATGATGGAAGTGGCGCACCGAGCGTTGCCAACTGCCGGTCTGCCAGACCCGGCCGTAGCGATGAACCGCGTTGCAGATGGCTCGGCTCTCCCTGATCGATCGTGCGAGCGGTTTCTCACCATAGATGTCCAGGCCGGCACTGGCCGCCAAAATGGCCGGGATAGCGTGCCACTGATCGGGGAGGGCCAGCGATACGGCATCCAGGTCCTCCCGGGCGAAAAGCTCACGGAAGTCGGAATAGGTGCGGCAGTCGCTGTTGCCGTAGACGTTGTCCACTGTCTGCTTGGCCCGCTCGAGATGGTCGCGATCGACATCGCACACGGCAACGACCTGGACCTCATCTTTGTCCAAAAAGCTGTTCATGTTCCCGGTGCCCTGTGAGCCGACGCCGATGCAGCCGATCACGATTCGGTCTCCGGCTGCGAGGTGGCGCCCAAGGCCCAGTGCCGATGCGGGGACGATGGACGGGAAGGCGGTCACAACGCCCACGGCAGATGCCTGCTTCATAAAATCCCGTCGGCAAATTCGCGATCGGTCAGCCATACCTCGAACCCTCCGTTTAACGGCTAATTGTCGAACGCCTCGTCGAAAACTCTATCCGACTTCTCGAAGTCGATGCGATGTACGAAGTCACAAGCCTCTTCGGCACCGTGTTCGCGGTCCATGGCGGCATCTTCCCATTCGACGGAAAGAGGTCCCTTGTAGCCGAGAACGTTCAGTTCGCGGATGATCGCCTCGAAGTCGATGTCTCCTCGGCCCAGGCTTCTGAAATCCCAGCCTCTACCCGGTGAGCCGAAATTCAGGTGAGACGATAGGATACCGCTCTCACCATCGAGTGTGATCGCAGCATCCTTCATGTGCACGTGATAGATCTTCTTGGGGAAGACCTGAAGGAACCTGACGGGATCTACCATTTGCCAGTGCAAATGACTCGGATCGAAGTTGAACCCGAATGCCTTCCTGTTCTTGACAGCCGCCAGCGCTCGCCGAGCGGTATAAATGTCGAATGCGATCTCCGTCGGGTGGACCTCCAGAGCGAATTTGACTCCGCACTTGTCGAATTCGTCGAGAATCGGATTCCACAATCGCGCGAACTGCGTGAAGCCATCGTCGATCATACTGTCGCTTACGGGCGGGAAGCTGTACAGCATGTGCCATATTGAAGAACCTGTGAACCCGTTCACGACCTTCACGCCGATGTTCTGGGCAGCCCTCGCCGTCCTCTTCATCTCCTGAACTGCCCATCTGCGTTTCTTCCCGGCGTTGCCGCGGCAATTCTCTGGAGCGAACACATCCGATCGTGCGTCGTCATTCGGGTCGCACACGAGCTGGCCTGCCAGATGATTGCTTATGGCCCAGCATTTGAGACCATAATCCGCCAGCATCTCATTGCGGCTCCTGGCGTACCGCTTGCTCCTGGCCGCCTTGTCTACTTCGACATGATCTCCCCAGCATGCGAGCTCGAGCCCTTCATAGCCCCACGCCGACGCCTTCTTGCAGAGCTCCTCGAGAGGGAGATCCGCCCACTGCCCCGTGAATAGTGTTACCGGCCTGGCCATTGTTCCTCCTTAGATGTTGACCCACTTGGCGCCCTTGTCTGACGATTTGACAACGGCCTCTATGAACTTCATTCCCCGAACGCCGTCTGTGACTCCCGGGAAATCCAGGAACAGTGGATCGGCTTTCCGTCGTTCCATCTTCGCGCGCACGGTGTCGGCGAAGTTGCAGTAGTTGTTGGCAAACGCTTCCAGGAAAGCCTCCGGATGACCGAAAGGCAGTCGTGTCCCTCGCCCTGCCGCCGGACTCTTCTCGCCGACGTAGTCGTTACCGCGCTTCCACACTTCCTGTGGAGCATTGATGCGGTTGACGTAGAGGTAGTTGGGATGTTCCTGGTGCCATTCGAGGCTTGCATCCTCTCCGTATACCCATACGGCGAGATTGTTCTCTTCCCCTATTGAAACCTGACTGGCGTGCAGGATTCCCTTGGCGCCCCTGCTGAAGCGAAGCAGGCAGTTGCCGTCGTCGTCGAGTCTGCGTCCCTTGACGAACGTCGTCAGATCGGCACAGATCTGCTGAACCTTCAGGCCGGAAACGTATTCGGCGAGATTGCAGGCATGCGTACCGATATCGCCCATACAACCGGCGGTTCCGCTTTGCTTTGGATCCGTTCGCCAGGACGCCTGCTGCTGGCCTTCGCGCTCTATCGGTCGAATCAGCCAGCCTTGCGGGTACTGGACGACGATCTTGAGAATCCTGCCCAGATCACCCTGCTTGACCATATCCCTGGCAAGCTTCACCATCGGGTAGCCAGTATAGTTGTGCATGAGCCCGAAGACTTTCCTGCTTTGCCTGACGGTTTTCTCCAGCGCAACCGCCTCCTTGACGTCCATGGTCATCGGCTTTTCGCACATAACATGAAAGCCGGCTTCGAGAAATGCCTTTGCCATTGGGAAATGCAGATTGTTGGGAACGGTGATGGAGACAAAATCGATGCGCTTTTCCTCCGGGAGCTTCAGCTCCTTCTCAATCATCTTCTCGTAA
>JBDGYW010000477.1:0-5467 GCA_039588935.1 Gemmatimonadota bacterium
TACTGCTGCGGTGCTACCCCTGGGAGTTCAGGGAGGGCTTCGCCGAAGAACTTCGGGAGACCATCGAGCGAGATCGCCAGAGTGCTCGAACGCGGGGCGGGCTTGCATGGCGCACGCGATTCTGGACCGGGATCATCAGGGACAACCTCGGAGCCGCTTCTCGCCTTCGCTGGGAGCAGCTCACTTCGCAGGGTAACCGTAAAGGCCCATCCGGCGCCCTCCTGGATGACGTGATTCAGGGGCAGAAGATCTTCCTCCGCAACGCTCGGTTCCAGCTCCTGGCTGTCCTTCTCCTGGCGCTGGGGATCGGTGCCTCCACTGCTGCGTTCGCAATCGTGGACGGCGTGTTGCTGGAGGGCCTGCCCTATCCTGAACCGGAGAGGCTGGTTCAGGTCGGACAGCGGCCCCCGCAGTTTCCGGATTGGATGGGCCCAGTGTCCGAGGAGATCTTCCTCGACATGAGGGAGGGGATTTCCCAGCTGGACGCCATCGCTGCCGTATCCAGCTCCATTCGGGTCCTCCGGGGCCTCGGAGACCCGACCGAGGTGTGGGTCGGTGCGGTGAGCGCTGGATACCTGGACCTCCTGGGGGCTCGCGCCTCTTTGGGCCGCACCCTTCAAACTTCCGACCACGAAGCTGGTGCCACAAAGGTGGCAGTTCTCTCGTCCACATTCTTCGAGAATCGGTTTGGCGCGGATCCGGACGTACTGGGCATCGTACTGGATCTCAATGGGGAGCCGCTCGAGGTGGTGGGGGTCCTATCTCCCGAGTTCCTTCCCCCGACCGGAATCAGGGGACGCACCTCCGATTTCTGGACACCGCTGGGCCTCTCACAGCGGGAACTCAACCCTCTCTTTTACCTCGATGTCATTGGCCTGGCAAAGCCGGGAGCCGCACCGGTAACGATTACGCAGGAGGCCAGCCAGATCCTGAAGGAGCACTATCCTGCGGATAGACCGGAGGCCCTGCGTCGGGAGGGTTGGGTGGAATCTCTCCGATCCCGAGTCCTGGGAGATTCGGGACTGCCAATCCTCCTGGCCCAGGGAGGGCTGGCCCTTCTTCTTATCCTGACCTGTGTGAACGTCGCCAGCCTCCTTTTGGCACGAGCCTCGGCGAGGAGACCGGAGATGGCCATTCGGTCGGCTATCGGTGCCCGCCGCGAGCGCATGATCCGCCAGCTTCTTTCAGAGAGCATTCTTCTGGCAGTTCTCGCTGGGGGAGCGGGTGTGGGCCTGGCAGTAATCCTTGTCCGATGGTTCAAGGCCATGGCTCCGGAGGGAATCCCACTTCTTCCCACGGTGACGGTGGACGGGGAGGTTCTCGCGTTCGCGTTTTTCCTCTGCCTGTCGTCGAGTGTTCTTTTCGGCCTGCTTCCCGCACTAAAGACTACCCGCGCTGATTTGGCGGGGATCCTGGGAACCAGCGGTCCCGGTCGTACCGACAGTAGAGCATCGGCCGCCACCCTCAGGCTTCTGGTGGTTGGCGAGGTTTCCATTGCAACGGCGCTGGTGCTCGGAGCCGGTCTTCTGGCCAGCTCGTTCTTTCACCTGACCCAGGTCGATCTCGGCTTCCAGCCGGAGGGGCTGGCCACCATTCGGGTGGATCCCAGGAGATCGGACTTGAACGCGGAGAACCCGGCCCTCTTTTTCCGACGTTTGTTGGATGCGGCGAGGGAGGTCCCGGGGGTGTCCTCGGCGGCCTTGGCCACGGACCTGCCCATGCTGAGCGATGGGGGAAGTGGGCCCTTCATCCCCGAAGGCCTCGACGCTTCGTTCGGAGATCATGGGGTACACGTGACCACCAACCTGATCTCGGAGGGTCTGTTCGCCACCCTGGGTATCCCCGTGCTTGAAGGGAGGCCTTTTCAAAAGGGTGACGGCACGAGTGGCGAGCTTGTTGCCGTAGTGAACCAGGCGTTCGTTCGAACGTATTGGCCACATGCCGGAAGCGTAATCGGACACTCCGTGGCCAAAGCTTGGGTGGAGGAAGAAGTCTACAGAGTGGTCGGTGTGGCCGGCGACGTTCGAAACACACCGGGTTCGGCCGCGGAGCCGACCATTCACATTCATGTGGAGCATGAACCGCCACACGCCCAGGGAATGAGCCTCGTGGTGCGGACGGAGGGGGATCCGGCGCAACTGGCGGCGCCACTGAGAGAGCTGGTCCGTCGGCTCGATCCAACCCTTCCTGTCCAATCGGTCACGACTCTCCCCAGCCTCGTCCGGAACTCGGTGGTTGAACCACGGTTCTACACCGTCCTGGCGGTGGGCTTGGCGCTCTTCGCTCTCGCCCTGGCGTTGGCGGGAGTGTACGGGACCACGTCCTACTCGACGGGCCGACGAGAACAGGAAATCGGAATTCGCATGGCCCTGGGGGCAGATCGAGGGCGGGTGGTCAGGGGGATTATCACCGGGACCTCTCTGGCGGCATTGGTCGGAGTCGCCATCGGCCTGCTCGGTGGAAGCGTTGGCGCCCGGTACCTAGGTGGCTTCCTGTTCGGTATCGAACAGTTGGACATCCCCACGTACGCGACGGTCGCTCTCGTGATCGGAGTCACTGTGGTCCTATCGGCCTTCCCACCCGCCCTCCGAGCCGCCGGACTCAACCCAGCCGTTACCCTCAGGAAGGAGACCTGATCGTGATGACGCCCAAGTCCCTGCAGATTCTGCTGGCTCTGGGCAAGGGTCCCCTCCACGGGTATGGCATCAAGGCGGCGGTAGAGGAACGGTCCGGTGGCGCGGTAACCCTGGGCGCAGGAACCCTCTACGAAGGCGTATATCGGCTTCTGAAGGCCGGGTGGCTGGAGGAGGTGGAAGGAGGATACGCGGATAACCCGTCGTCGG
This sequence comes from Gemmatimonadota bacterium, assembly GCA_039588935.1. GTDB lineage: Bacteria > Gemmatimonadota > Gemmatimonadetes > Gemmatimonadales > GWC2-71-9 > JBDGYW01. The sequence goes on from JBDGYW010000477.1 coordinate 2,844, forward strand.
GCGGGCCACGTCGTCGGTATTACGCCCTCACCTCGGAAGGGCGAGAGGAAGCGAGGCAAGAGCTGCGTCGTCTTGCGGAGGTCCTGCGATACGGGGAAGAACAGGGGATGCTGGAAGACCTCTATTAGATGACATCTTCATCCACGCACTGTGGTGCAACCACACGCGTATCGTCAACTTGAGTCGGTGCCGGTGAGACTTTGCGGACGAACACGAATACTATGAGTTTCCGCAGAGGCTATCCCGGAGACTTTCGCACCTTGACAAAGCACTCGTGGAGCTTAAAAGCGAGCAACGCCGTCTGTGGCGGCCGGTGAACCCGGGCGGGAACTCGGCCAGTTGAGGGGACTTCAATGAAACGCTGCGTCGCCATCTCCCTGGTGTTCGGGGATCAGCCCGCGGTCACGGAGGAAATATCTTTCGTAGGTGACACAATGGTTCGGCGACAGGATGGGGTCGAGCTGCGGTTCACGCGGGCGGCGCACATCAGCCAGGACACGGTTCCCTGCGCGGTATCTGGGTCAGCCAGTACTGCAACCACGCTTTCCGGTACATCTTCCGTCCAGACGGGAGTTTCGAGATTCAGAGGGGCATGATTGGGAGCTACACTCTGGCAGCCGGTGTCTTGACGGTGGCTTTTCCGTTTCCCGATGCACCGCCTCAGCGGTACCGCGTTACCTTCGTAGGTTCCGACACCACGTTGGTGCCGTTGGACCAGAGCGCACCGGCCACACTAAGGCGTCCACGGTGACTCACCCTATACCCCATGACCTGCATCTCATTAGAGATCAACGGCAAGAGACAGAACCTGGCGCGTCGGAGGGGAGGGGTGCGACAGCTTATGCGCAGGGTCGTTGGCTGGACGCTGTAATGATAACGCCAAGTGTGGAGGGTGCGGGAGATACCGCGGTCGTACCCCCAGAGGGAGGTTAGACGGATGAACCCACCTGGGCACACATGGGTCAGAAGGCTTGCAGTACTTGGCGCGTTTTTCGTGGCCGTCGCAATCATGACGATGGTCAGCGTGTTGGGCAGAGCCTCGGTGCAGTTCACTCCGGCCATACAGAACGCCCTCACGGCACTCGGCGCCATCATCGTTGCATCTGCGGGGTGGGTGTCAGTGTCAAGGCTCGAGTACGGGCTCCGTTGGACACCTCTCATCGGCATACTGCTTTCCGTAGGATCGCACTGGTCGCTGCCCATGTTCCACGAGGCTGGTGAGATACCGCCGTTGCTCCTCATCAACTCCAGTATCTTTGCTGCCGTGGCGTTCCTCGGTGGATCCGCTGCCGTAGGGTACCGCAGTTGGGGAGGGAGATCAGCTTCATGAGGCTCATTCTCAATCTCAAGTGTTTGTCTCTGATGGTGCTGTCTACAAGCATGGACTACCCGCAGGATGTCCCAATCAGTGTTGATCGTCTGGCTGAAGGTGTCATTCGTGTTCGTGTCGCCGACAATCCTGGCGCGACAAATGTTACTGCACTTTCGTCCGAGCGGGGCGTTGTCGTGATTGACACCGAGATGTCGTATGCGATTGCGACCGAACTCAAGAAGGCCATTAGTAGCCAGTTTGGTCGCAACGATTTCAGCTATGTCATAAACACGCACGAGCATTGGGATCACACGATGGGCAACCAAGCCTTCACCGGATCGGTCGTGGTTGGGCACGAGAATGCAATTGAGGCCATGCATGCTTTCGATAGGGGCAAGGCTGATTTCGCCACTGCTTTGCAGGAGGGGTGGATCGATTGGCTGGAGCAGGAACTCACGACGTTGGAGTCAAGTTCTGATAGCGCAAATGCTCTGAGGCGGAGGATTCTCTACAGCACCATGGTGCGCAGCGAGCTAGAGGAGGGATTCGTATCGACGCCGCCGTCTGTCACTTTCCGAGACAGGTTAACGGTGAACCTAGGAAACATGAGGCTCACGCTCGTCCACGTCGGGCCGGCGCATACGAAGTCCGACATCATCGTTCGAGTAGATCCCGGGGGAATCCTCGTGGTGGGAGACGTGTTCTCCAAGAACGAGCTCCCATACATCGATTCGGCGGGAGATGTCGCAAGGTTTTTGGGTGCTCTGAATAACGTGCTGGACGATTCGAGTGGCACCACGCATGTCGTGCCGGGTCACGGCGAGGTGATGACTGCGGCTGAACTCCGGGTTCAACGGGACTACGTGAAGGATCTTTGGGACGAAGTGGTGACTGCCCGCGAGCAGGGCCTCACTCTGGAGGAGACCAAAGAGCTGCTCTCCTTCAATACGAGGTTCGAACATCTGCTTGGTCTACAGCATACCTGGAGCGACGGCACGGACTTTCACATGCTGAACATCGAGAATGTGTGGGAGCAGCTCGGGGCATTGTCAACTTGAGTCGGAGTCAGCCAGGTTTCGCGGATGAAGACGAATACGAATGGCTACCGCGGCTACCGGTTCCATCGCGAAATCATCAGCCACAGCGTTTGGCTTTACCATCGATTCTCCCTGAGCTTCCGCAACGTCGAGGAACTCCTGGCGAAGCGCGGAATCATCGTCTCCTACGAGACAGTCAGACAGTGGTGTCGGAAGTTCGGGCCCGAGTACGCCAGAAAGCTCAAGCATCGACAGGGGCGGCTGGGCGATGTGTG
>JBDGYW010000478.1:0-5454 GCA_039588935.1 Gemmatimonadota bacterium
AGTTGTCTGTTCCTTTCACCGTGTCGCGCACCAGGAGTCCCTGATATCTCTCGGCCCATCCGTAGTAGTAGGTACGGTTGTCGTGATTACCCGCGGTCGAGACCGCAACCTTGAAGAAATCGGGAAACCGCAGCACTGCATCGGTCGATGCGAACCCGCCGCCCGAGTGACCGTATATGCCAACACGGTCCAGGTCAACATATGAGTAACGAGCCGCTAGCTGCCGCAATGCCGCTATGTGGTCGGGAAGCCCATTGTCACCCATGTTCCCGTACCAGGTATCGTGAAACGCCTTCGACCGCAGGTTTGTGCCCATGGCATCGATGTGGACCACGATGAAACCGAGTTCCGCCAACGCCTGGATCTGTCCGAATGTCGCGTACACGAGCCCGGGCGCATTTGTCGGGAAAAAGCTCTTGGGAGAGGCGATTATCTGCGGACCGGGATATATGTGGTCTACGACCGGATACTGCTTCGTCGAGTCGAAGTTTGTTGGCTTGTACATCACACCGTACAAATCGGTGATGCCGTCCCGGGCTTTCACCCTGAATGGCTCCGGATAGCGCCACCCTGTCTCCAGCAGCCGTGTTATGTCAGCCTCGGCGAGCGTACGAATGACGGCACCATCGGCGCCACGTAGCACTGTAATTGGCGGCTGATCGACTCTTGAATAAGTGTCGATGAAGAAACCACCTGCAGGTGTCGCGGTCACGATGTGGTTCGCGCGTTCAGGGGAGAGAAGGCGTAGTCCCGAGCCGTCGAAGTTCACTGAGTAGAGCGCTGCGTAGTATGGATCCCATTCGGGCTCCCGACCGCGTCCCGTGAAGGAGATCCGATCGGTCGCCTCATCCACGTACTTGATCTCGCCCACCGTCCACGGTCCGGACGTGATTTGGTTCACGAGATTCCCGCTGCTGTCGTATCTGTACAGGTGCCCCCAGCCGTCACGCTCGGAGAACCAGATGATATCCGAGCCGCCGTTTGCGATACGCCAATTCGGCGACCCTCCTTCGAGGTTCAACTCGACGTATGTGGAGCTGCTGTCCTCGGTCAGAACGCGTGTTTGACCGGTCGTGACATCTGCCGCCATCAGGCGCACCCACTTGGGGCCGCGGTCGACATGTGTGAAGTACAGTGTATTCGAGTCGTTTCCCCATTTGACCGTGATCCAGGTAGAATCGCTCATGCGGCCAAAGCCGTTCGCCTCAGCCGTCTGGGGAGGAGCATCGACCTTGGTGCTGGTACCGTCTTCCACATCCACGATGAAGATGTCGTGGATCGGGATGACCGAGTCGCCGGGTAGAGCGTAGGGAACGGTGTAGAGCTTGGGACGTTGCGACGTTGACGAGTAGAGTGGCATATGCTCCACGTTGCGCTCGTCAGTGCGTTGAACCGCGATTTTGCGGGAATCCGGTGACCACTGCAAGATCGGTCGTGACGAGTCGCCACGAACGATCTGACCGGCTCGCGGCGGTCGTGAACCGTACGCCCAATATTCTCCACCGTCCGAAGTGAGTTGGGTGGAGTCGCCTCCGCCGGATGGACGGACGTAGAGATTGAAGTCGTGGACGAATGCCTCCCAATTTCCGTCGGGAGATTTCGTGAACGAAACAGGCACCTCGGGTACCGTGTCCCTTACGGAACACTGGTACGCCCGCACGTCACAATTGAACTCCTTGCCTCCGACCTTGATCTCTATGCCTCCCTCACCATCCACGAACTCGAACTCGCGAAACGGGAGCTTGTTGGGCTGGTAGGATGTATCGTTGGCGAGTGACATCGCCGCGGCGAGGCGGGTGTTGTCGAACACCAGGCGCCGAGCATTTCGCACTGGATCTATCAGAACGAAGTCGGCGCCATCGTGCGTAGTGAGCCTGAACCAGAACCGCTGCCCCCCACTGAGCCAGTTCGGCGTCACGGCGTCACCAACGATGAGGGGCGTCGTGTTCCAGGTCAGGAAACGTTCGGCGCGGCCGTAGTCCGCCTGAGCCAAGGTGCTTTCAATGACGCTGACGGCCAAGCCGACACATAAGAGGATCGTGCCCACTCTTCCTCTGTGGTTGGGATGCTTGTCTCGAGCGCTCATTTCAGTTCTCCGGCCTCGTGATTTCGTAACCCGCCGGCGGGGTCTTGCCGAGCAGGTGTTCCACGAAATAATCCCAGCGACGTCGGATCACATACGGCTCGTTCAGACCGTGCGCGCGATCGGGCACCAGCAGGAAGTCAAAGGTCTTGTTCGCCTTGATGAGGGCATCGGCCACCCTGATGGTCATAGCCGGGTGGACGTTGTCGTCCATGTCTCCGTGCATCAGGAACAGCTTGCCCTTGAGATTCTCGGCCAGCAGGAAGTTCACCTGGTTTTCGTAGTTGTCCGTGCCGTCTGTCGTGTCCCGTACGAGCAGGCCCTGGTACTTCTCGCCCCAATAGTGGCCATAGGTGCGGTTGTCGTGATTGCCGGCCGTCGACACAGCCACCTTGAAGAAGTCGGGGTAGCGCAGGATCGCATCGGTGGAAGCGAATCCGCCACCGGAGTGACCGTAGATGCCGACCCGGTCGATGTCTATGAACGAGTGGCGGCTGGCGAGCTGTTGGATTGCCGTGACATGATCCGGAATGCCGTTGTCACCCATGTTGCCGTAGTAGTTGTCCTGAAAGGCCTTTGACCTGAACGGTGTGCCCAGGTGATCGATCTGCACTACGATGAACCCGAGTTCCGCCAGTGCATGTTGATTGCCGCGCCTGCTCATGGAGAAGTTCCAGTCGCCGACACTGCCTATGAACGGCCCCGGATAGATGTGGTCGATGATCGGGTACTGTTTTGTCGAGTCGAAGTCGGATGGCTTGTACAAAACCCCGTAGATGTCGGTGAGCCCATCACGGGCTTTCACCACGAATGGCTCAGGTGGAGACCATCCAATGGCCTCGAGTCGGGATACATCTGCGCGCTCCAGCTCCCGAATCACGCGGCCGTCGAGTGTGCGCAGTACGGCTACCGTCGGTTCCGTAATCCTCGAGTAGGAGTCGACGAGGTAACGGCCACTAGGTGAACGGCGGATGGTATGATCGGCGTGCTCGCCCGCGAGTAGCCGCATGTTGCTGCCATCGAAACTGATGGCATAATAGTCGGCGATGGCGGGGTTTCGGCCTTCTTCGTGCCCGCGCGCGGTGAAGTAGATGCGCTGAGCGGCTTCGTCGACGTGCACCACGTCGCCCACGGTCCAAGGGCCGGATGTGATCTGATTCCTGAGGTTGCCTTCACTGTCGAAGCGGTACAGATGACCCCACCCATCACGCTCGGAGAACCAGAAAACGTCATTCCCGCCGCGGGTCACATACCAGTTGGGTGGAGACCCGTAGCGCAGGTTCAGCTCCACGTACGTGGAACTCGAATCTTTGACGATCAACCGAGTCGCACCTGTGCCGACGTCGGCCTCCATCAGCTGGATCCGTTTTGCCCCACGCGTTCCGTGTGTGAAGTAGAGCTTATCGACATCCGGACTCCATTGAATCGTCACCCAAGCGGTGTCGCGGCCAATTGCTCTGCCCATGCCGGATAAACCAAGCAGCGGAGATGGTTGCGGATCTGCCTGGACTCTCACGTTCGAGCGGCTGTCGACATCCACGATATGGATGTCGTACGTCGGGGAGACAGAGTCTCCGGGTTGAGCGTACGGGTAGGTATAGAGCTTGGGACGCTGCGACGTGGAGGAGTAGAGCGCGATGTGCTCCACGGTCCGTTCGTCGAGCCGCTGCACAGCAATCTTTCGCGAGTCTGGTGACCATTCGAGCACAGGTTGCGAGATCCGCTTGTTGATGATGCTGCCCGGGCGCGGTGCCGAGTTGCCGTATTGCCAGTACTCTTCTCCGTCGTCAGTGAGCTGTGTCGAGTCGCCCCCGCCTACCGGTCTTATGAAGAGGTTGTACTCGTGGATGAACGCTTCCCAGCGTCCATCCGGGGAGCCTACGAAGCCGCGGCGTTCGGGCAGCGTGTCGCCCACCACACAACTGTATGCAACTATGTCGCATTCGAAGCGTCTCTCGTCGGCTCGAAATCCGATCGCCTGTTCAGTGCCTCCGAAGTCGAAGGTCTGAAACGGCAGCTTGATCGGGTCGTAGCTTGTGTCGTTCGCCACCGACATGGCCGCTGCCAGCCTTGCATTGTCGAACAGGAGCGATCGTGTACCGTTGGATGGGCTCACCATCACGAACTCGGCGCCGCCGGCCGTCTTGTTGCGATACCAGAATCGATTTCCATCAGGCATCCACACCGGACTCACCTGGTCACCCGAGATCAAGAGGGTGGAATGCCATCCCAGCAGCCGCTCCGCCCGGTTGTAGTCGACCTGGGCTTCCAACGCCGGCATAAAGCCCGCCGAAAACACTGTAGCCGCAAAGAAGGCCTTGAGTGCGCTGGTCTTGTTATGTGCCCTCATCTCAATTCTCCGGTCGCTTGATCTCGTAGTTCTTTGGGGGTTCGGCTCCCAGCAAATGTCGTACGAAATAATCCCACCGTCTTCGAACGAAATAGGGCTCGTTGAGCCCGTGGGCTCGGTTGGGAGCGATTATCAGGTCGAAATCTCGGTTCGCCTTGATGAGTTCGTCCACCAGCTGGATAGTCATCGCGGGGTGGACGTTGTCGTCCATGTCGCCGTGCATCAACAGGAGCTTGCCAACGAGGTTCGCAGCATAAGTCTTGTTCGCAGACGCCTCGAAGTTGTCGGTGCTCTTGACGGTATCTCGCTCCATCAGGCCCTGGTATTTCTCAGCCCAATAGATGTTGTAGCTGCGGTTGTCATGATTACCGGCGCCCGAGACGGCCACCTTGAAGAAGTCAGGGTACCTGAGAATCGCGTCGGTTGACGCGAACCCACCACCCGAGTGCCCGTAGATTCCCACGCGGTCGAGATCGATGAATGGGTACCTCGCTGCTAGTTGGCGTATCGCCGTGATGTGATCGGGCAGCCCGTTGTCACCGAAGTTGCCATAGTAGTTGTCGTGAAACGCCTTCGATCTAAATGGCGTGCCAAGGTGGTCGAGTTGGATCACAACAAAACCCAACTGTGCCAGCGAAAAGTCTTCGCCACCACCTTTGAAGTTGTACCCCCGCACGCTGCCGATCTGCGGACCGGGGTATATGTGGCTTATGATCGGGTACTTCTTTGTCGAGTCGATGTCAGGCGGAAGGTAGATTAGCCCGTAGAGATCGGTGATCCCGTCCCGGGCCTTCACCGAAAACACCTCGGCAGGCCGCCACCCGATCTCGGCCAATCGCGAGATGTCGGCGTCCTCAACCTGCACCACGACGCGGCCGTCCGGTATTGCCCGGACCACGGTGACGGGGGCTGTCTCGACGCGGGAGTACGTGTCCACGAAAAACCTGCCGCTCGGCGACCAGCGGATCGTATGGTCGGCGTCTTCGGGGGTGATGAGTGTGAGGCCGGAGCCATCGAAGTT
>JBDGYW010000479.1:0-5445 GCA_039588935.1 Gemmatimonadota bacterium
CTCGCACCGTCGTCCCGGAGCCTGGAACCGTGGCTGAGGTGAACTCGGCCACATCTCCACCTCATGGCTCCGGATCTAGCGTGCTTGCATCGTCAACTTCGCTGGATCGTAGAGGGATTTGTCAACTTGAACGAAATTCACGACAAAAAGCGTGAACCCTAGGACAGAAAAAACCCGCATACGGTCGTTTCCTGTTTGTCCGAGACGTCCAAACGGGCAAGGAAAAGCTCAAGTTGACAGTACCCTGAATCCGGTTGAAAGAGCCACAAACACGAATATCCGGTACAACGACCAGAGCGCTCACGCAAACGTGCAGAACAGTCTCAAGTCCGACAGACTGTTAAGCTGATTCTTGCCGCTTGGGCGTCTCGCCCAGAAAGAAAGCGCCTGAATTCCGGGGACTTGCTGACCCACGAATCGCGCGTTTCGCGGTGGATTCTGCTCAGGTTGACAATACCTTTTCCTGGCTATCCAACCTGCCATCCCGTAGCTTTTGCCTGTCGCAAACGCGGACATAGTCCATACGGAGGTGATATGGAGCGCCAGATTACCGTACTGGTTGTTCTGCTGCTAGCAGTAGTCTTTCTCGAGGCACAAGAATATCCGTACATAGCAGCAGACTTCCACCACCGCTACGTTGAAGTCCCTTTGGATCACAGGAATCCCGAACAGGGGACCTTCACGCTCTACTACGAGCTGAGCAGCAACTTCGATTTCGCCCAACCGACGGTGTTCTACATAGTCGACAGCCAGCAGAGCGCCCGCGGCGCGGATAGAATGATGAGCAGATATCTGTTCAGCGATTCTCTCAATCTGGTGCTCATTGAGTACAGAGGGCGTCGACACTCGCCGATCAATGTGACTAAAGCCGACGGTAGTGTCGATTGGGAGAAAGCGTATCATCTTCTGGCTTCTTCTCAGGCCGTGGAAGACATTGAAGCCGTCCGACGTGATCTCTTCGATGAATATCCAGACGCCAAAGTCAATTTCTACGGACGCTCTGGTGGCGCGTATTTGATCCATGAATACCTGTCGAAGTACCCGCGGAATACGGCTCGGGCGTTCACGCGTGCGGCGCCCAACCCACTCGTGATGCACATGCAGGGCAATCCCGAATCCAAGTATTTCGTGGAAAGCCTGAATGAGATCGACCCTGCTCTGCACGGGAAGCTCAAGACGGTAATGCAGCGGGAATCAGTGCCGACCCAGGATCTCATGTGGCTGTTACTTCAGCTTCCCTATAGCGATCCGAATGCATCGGAGCTCCAGGCTCGAATAATCAGCGAACTCTACGAACAGAACACGGCGACCTACGACGAGTATCACGCCATGCCTAGATACGACATCGCTAACCTACGCCGTTCAGAGTTCAGTGAGGAGATGGGTGCCGGAATGTTCATCCGCCCGCTGGAATGTGACGGCCCTTACCTGCTTGGGCCGGAACCGGATTACGTAGATCCGATCTATGTGACCATGCGATATCTGAGCGCGCCGGCGGTGTCACTGATCGAGGAAGCAGGGCTGCCCCTACCCGAGTATCCATCTCTTGAATCGTTCAGGAGCGTGGAAGCCGAAGTCTTTTATCTCGCCGGCAAAGACGATCACATGTCGCCTTGGTCCATCGCGGTGGAACTGGCGACGTGGTTTCCCAAATACCGCTACTTCATATCAGACGATACGCACACCATGAGCGAACATCCGGAGTGTTATCCGCTGTTGCGCAATGCATTCCTCCTACACGGCCTAGGCTCGGCTGAGCTCGATGAAGCAGCCCGATCGGCGCAGTGCGTGGAGTGGACTCCGGACGGAGAACCAGGAGGCTGGTGACGACTGGCATTGCTTACCGTTCCGCAACCACTCTAACTGTGCCTCGGGTACTGCCAACTTGGTGGGTCCCGGGTGAAGCTGAAGCAGCGGTCGGCCGTGATTGCCTCTGGGGAACCTTGCGCGGGAAGGAGAACGTTCTAGCCGCCGAGGGTCAAGAGTACCCTATCATGGCCTGGCAAAGCAAACCGTCTCCAAAAGCCAACGCGACAGGGCCAGATCCAGAAATCACTTTCGAAGAGACCATCACTGCAATGCTAGGTGCTGGGATGGTATTGTCAACTTGAGCGAAATTCACAAAAAACACGTGTCATCCCCAGGAAAGAAATGCCCCTCATACCGTCGTTTCCTACCTGACCGAGGCGTCCAAACAGACAAGGAAAAGCTCAAGTTGACAGTACCGGTATGAGACACTGTTCTTTACCGACCGCTCACTCCGCGTGCAAGACCTCCAACGGATCGAGCTTCGCGATTCGGCGCGCCGGCACGTAGCTCGAGAAAAGACAGACAGCCAAGGTCAACAGCAGCACGGAGCCTAGTGTCACGGGGTCCGAAGGTTCCACGCCGAAGAGGAAATCGGCCAGGAGCGCCCCTGTGCCGAGCGACGCCGCCAGCCCCAGAACGATGCCCAGTGTCGTGGTGCGGAGTGTGGCGCGTACCGTCGACCCGGTGAGGTCGTCCGAAGTCGCACCCAGCGCGAGCCGGATGCCCATTTCCCGCCTCCGAAACGCGACCGCGCGCGCCGTCACTCCGAATACGCCGGCCGCGGCAAGAACGGCGGCAAGAAGCCCGAACGTGCCGACGAGGAAGGTGCGGTAGCGCGCGTCGGTGGCCGATCTATCCACCAGCGACCCCATCGTTCCAACGAGACCCAGTGGCACCGTGGGATCCGCGCTCCAGATGCTCTGCTTCAAGCTTGGAATGGCCGCTTCAGGGTGGTGCTCCGTTCGGGCTACTACTGTGACCTTCGGCACCCACCCCGTTATCTGCGGCAAAGAAGCGTAGAAAGTGGGTTCCAACTCCTCGGTGAGAGCCTCTCGACGGGCGTCGCCCACGACTCCGACAACAGTGTAGTGGGTTTCGGGACCGCGGATGCGCGCGCCCACGGGCGAAGCGTCGGGCCAATATCTCCGTGCCAGGGATTCGCTCACGAGCAGCACCGGTTCCGCGCCGGCGTTGTCCGCCTCCGTAAGCGTCCTGCCGGCGACGAGCGGAATGCCCAGCGTCTCGACGTAGCCGGGGCTCACGTAGTAGGCGGTGGCCCAGATCCGAGGGGTGGATCCGGTGGAAGGATCAGGCTCCCGGGTCTCATCCCAAAGCATCGAGAAGCTCCAGAAGTTCTTCCCGGGAAAGGGAAGGCGGGAGGTAAGGGCGACAGAGCTCACACCGGGCACCGAACGGACTTCCTCCAGCACCTGCCGATAGAAGGCCTGGAAGGCATCTGTTGGCGAGTAGCGATCCCGCTGCAATGTCATCTGGAGCGTCGCCAGGTTCTCAACGTCGAAGCCGGGATCGACCGACAGGACCTGAAGGTAACTCCTCGAAAACAGGCCGGCTGTCACCAGAAGCACGACCGTGAGTGCCATCTCACCCACGAGTGTGGCCCGACGTAGGCCTCCGTTGCGGAGCGTGTGCGCGGTCGCTGCGGGCCGCAACGAAACCCGGGTCGACAGGATCGCGGGCGCCGTGCCGAAGAGGGTGCCTGCCGTGGCTCCCATGACGGCCGCGAAGAGGAGCACGGGAAGATCGATGCCCACCTGCTCCAATCGCGGCAGCGCCGGTGCCATCCCTATCAGGATTCGTGTCGCAAACCACGCCACGCCTGAGCCTGCAACAGCTCCAACGGCGCTGAGCATGAAGCTCTCGGTCAGCAGCTGCCGCACGATGCGCCCGGCCCCGGCTCCAAGCGCGTAACGGGTAATGATTTCTCTTTCCCGGCGCGGCATCTCTCCCATCACGAGCATGGCCACGTTGCCGCATGCGATCAGCAGAAGCACCCCCGAGGCTCCGAGGAGCAGTACGAGCGGCGATGCCAATCCCCTGTTGTCCGCCTCCTTCCGCCCCTGAACCCTCACACTCTCGTCCGTCCGTTGCGTCACCGGTGCGAGCAGGCGCTCGGCCTCTGCCCGCGCGGGCTCGATGGTTGAGCCCGGTACCAGCCTCCCCAGCGCCTCGTACCCGCGCATCCCCACGGTCGTGACGGCACCCAGTGGAATCCAGATCGGCTTGCGCCCGTCATCGACTTGATCCGTGAGCGACCAGCAGAGCCAGCGAAGCTTGAACCCTCGGGGCAGCACGCCTACCACCGTGTAGGCCTGGTCGTCGAGAGTTACAGCCTCTCCCAACACCTCCGGGTCGGAGCCGAAGGCGTCCCGCCACATGTCGTAGCTGAGCAAGGCTACTCGCGCCCCGTCACCGGGAACGGCACCTTCCTCCTCCGGCAGAAACCACCGGCCCAGAATCGGTTGGACGCCGAGGAGTGGGAACAAAGAGGCGCTTGCGGCTCCCACCATCTCCCGTTGGGGCAATCCTCGGCCAGTGAGCGTCATCTCCAGCACCATGTGGGCGGCCACTCCCTGAAACTGACGCGTCCCGTCGCGCCAGGCAGCGTACTGCGTCGGAGTCATCGGCCCACTGTCCCAGAATTCGCTGAAACCCTCCAGCTCCTTCCAACGATCCGCCACGCGAAAGACGGAGACGAGGCGCCCAGGATCGCGAAACGGCGGATTCTCGATGAGGACACCGTGAACCACACTGAACATGGCGGTGGAAGAACCGATTCCCAGACCCAAAATGGCCACGGCCATGGCCGTGAAGAGCGGGCGTCTTCGGAGCGATCGCACCCCGAACCGGACATCCTGGAACAGGGTTCCAAGAAACTGACCCCGACGTTCGCGCGGGTTCGGTCCATTGGGTTCCCGCTGCTGCTCCCCTTCTAGCCGAGCGGCCCTTCGCTCAGCCACGCGCTCAAAGGTCCCGTCCCTGACGGCGTGCCAGAACGCACGTGCGCACGTGCTGACTGCCGCTGCCCGACATCCCTCACCCCACAAATCGCATATTCGATCGAGGTGCGCTTGCACCAGGTCCTCGCCGAGCAGCTTCCGGAAGTCGGGAGGATAAACCCAGATGAGTGTCGAGAGGTACCAACGGACGAACCGTAGGGCCCGCGTCTCCGAATTCCGGTCCGGCATCACGAACTTCCCGTTTCCGCGGCCGCTGCGAGCGCCCTGATCCGTTCCGAAGCGATAAGGGACTCCATGCGAGCCGCCTCCGCGGAAAGTAACCGGTGTCCCAGCGGCGTGAGTCGGTAGTATCGCCGCCTGCGATCATCCAGCTCCGGGGCGGGTCGTTCTCCGCTCTCTTCCACGACCCCGGCGTCCAAGAGGCGCTTGAGTCGCCGATAGAGAGGGCTGGGATCGAGAGCGATCCGGCCCTCTGTGGCTTGCTCGACTGCCTTCGTGATGCCGTAGCCGTGCAGATCGGTTTCGCTGATAGCGAGTAGGATATGGAAGAGAGCCGGATCGAGTGGTAGAAACGACTCCGGATCGCGGTCGGCTGGCCGAGCTGACATGGTCATATCCTTGCCTATAAGCTCTGTGGTCTATAGAATGATGGTCTATA
>JBDGYW010000480.1:0-5442 GCA_039588935.1 Gemmatimonadota bacterium
TTGGCCAACATTCGACAGCAGCAGCACGTCCCACGGGACGAACTTTCCTTCGGAGTCGGGGTTGTAGGTGAACCACCTCACCAGCAAGCGTCCGTCGCCCAGCAGATGGAACTGGTAGGGGCCCGGGCGGACGGAATGGCGCATCGGCAAAGTGCGGGTCGGCGTGCCATTTGGGTCGAACACGGTCAGCCGCATCTGCCATCCGTCGAGGACCAAGATTGAATCGCGCGGACCCACTCTCACCTGCACAGTGGCGTTGCTGAACTCGCCCGGGCCCTCCCCCGGCCCACCAACGCGAAACCGAAACCGTCCGTCGCTGCCATAGGCCATTGCTTGCTGGGCCTGCCGGTCGAGCACGTACACTTGACCGCGAGCATCAACCTCCACATCTGAGATCAGGCCGAACGAGTACTCCTCCGGTCCATCCAGCTGCCCGATTGTCAGTACGGGTTCGGTTCGCCAGTGGGCGAGGTATTCGGGCGCCCGTTCGTTCGTGACTATGGTGATGCCTGCGCTGTCGGCGACCGTGACCGGCGCGTTCTCATTCGAGCGGTTGGTACAGGCCCATTGAGCGGCCATCACTGCCACAAGAGACACCACTGCAACCGTGGGCCGTAGGATCATGTGCATCCTCGCTCCCTTGACGGATTCACTGCCTACCCCCACACCATCACTTCGTCCAGATCAACACCACGCCACACGCTGAACTGGTTAGAGATCTACCGCTTGCGTCCTTCTGGTCAGCGCTGGAGTTGTACTGAACGGGAATTTCGGCGGGCCTGCGGTACACCTCGATGGCCGCCACGTCATCGATGTTCATGTCCTGAATGAAATCGTAGTGAACGGATACACCATCCACCCAGATGCGCGCCGAAAGCCCGCTTTTTTGGCAAGTGTACGATGCGCCCGACATCAGCACACGCCACCCGTTCGCCACAGTCAGGCCGGGTTGACGGCGCAGGACATGCTCGACGTTGAAGTCAGGGAGTTCCTCCCAATCCTCCTCGGTCAGGAAATCACCAATTCCGACCTCCCGACGCTCGTAGAATCCTTTGAGCCTCACCGGAACGGATAAACGTTCACCCTCAACTACTACCTCGGTCATTTGTATCGCCAGCCGCGGCAGTGCCACATCCAGCAGGACTTCACCTGCTAACGTGTTGATCTGCGCATTGACGCTGCCCGGTGCATACCCGAGGCGGCGGAATTCGATGTGGTTGCCGTCGGTTTGCCAGTCTAGGTTGGCAAGTCTGTATGTGCCATCCGCCGCTGTGGCCGTACGGTGTGAGTCGTTCACAACCACGGTTACGCCCGCAAGAGGCTCGCCACTCGCAGAATCGGTGACATTGCCGTAGAGCACTGGGGAATCTCGGTCAACTGCTACGTGGCGCGGATCTCCCATGGTGAGATCGATCTTCCATGCAGGTTGAGGCGCTACATACTCGAAGTCATACCACCCACCCGGTAACCTGTCCCAGGACATCTGGAGCGGACCTCCCAGTTGATTCGGAAAGATGAGACTTGCCTCGCGAGTCGAATTTCCGTCCTTCTCTGCAGACATCCGGACGGGGCGACCTGCGGGGACGCCGCAAATGGCGAAGAACCCTGAGTCGTCGGTGATGACCTGCTCGCTCATATCGCGCACTAATACAGAGAGCCCTGATTTGTCATTCCAATCCCTTGTCACTTCGGCCGCGCGTGGGCGTCCGCTTCCAGCCCGCGACATGCGAATGGCCTGCCAGGACGCGGAAACAGATGCTGCTATTGTCGGCTCACCGCTCCCGTACTCGCGGACTACGCCGAAGATCATACGGGAGTCTGGGGACTGAACCGCTCCGCCACAAATCCGGTGCATGGCTGTCCGCAGGTGAGGAATCGCAAATGCGACGCTTGTGTCCGAGCCTCGCGTTAGATCGATTGTCGCGATTTGATCAGGAGCGGCAACAGAATCGAGCCGCGGGTGACTTATTGCAACGGAGTAATCGCCCGCGAGTGGAACACTCAGCTCGAATCGTCCACCGGAGTCGGTGAACGCGCTGAATTCAGTTCCAACCACGGTCACGAACGCGCGTGGGAGGAAGGACGCACTGGTGCTATCGTACACGCTGCCGGTGACCGTGGCCACAGGTGCCGAGTACACCGCCGTACCGTCGCGAGTAGATATCTCGTAGATCTCACCGCCCGTGTCGGTGAAGCCGTCGACCTCGGCGTCATAGCCGCGAACGTAGCGGGGGTGTTCGGTGACTTCGATTTTCGGAGTCCTTACCTGCCACTCACGTACTATCCAAGCACCTGAGGGTAGCATCATAAACTGGACGGTTCCTCCAATTCGCCGGTCTCTGACGTTGTACCCCACCCTTGTGTGCCGCACCTCGAGTTCGCGCAGCTCGGAGGATGTCTCGTCGAGCCATAATGCTCCTTCAACGTCCGGCAACGTCCGATCGCTCATCGGTTCGAAAGCCAGGCCTACCTGCCCTGGGCGCTCACCTTCGTCGCGAACAACGTGGAAGCAGTGGGTATCCAGGAATTCTCCATCCAGTAGCGTGTGCGCGTCGGGCAGGTAGTACCAGATGCCGTCGCTGTGCTCGGCTATGTATCCGTCTCGAGCCAGTTGTTCGGGCGGCGCGCTCCGAAACGGTGGGTCGGCCAGCCCGGACTTCGTGACTCCGGACTCGTCGATCTTGCTCGTGCGACGCTCGTTCAGAACGCGGCGGTAGGTGTATTGCTTGTAGCGGAAGAGTTCCTGTTCCTCTCCCC
Organism: Gemmatimonadota bacterium; assembly: GCA_039588935.1. Classification (GTDB taxonomy): domain Bacteria; phylum Gemmatimonadota; class Gemmatimonadetes; order Gemmatimonadales; family GWC2-71-9; genus JBDGYW01. The sequence continues at coordinate 2,758 of JBDGYW010000480.1, forward strand.
AGGCAGTCGCGGCGAGTGCCTTGCGGATCTCCTCCCAGATTAGCACGGTGTTCGGGCCCTGCTCCGGGTTGGTTTTGCAGCGGTCCCGACCCGGCACAACCAGGGTAGCCAGGCGCACTGGCAGCGCCGCCACGTGCAGAGAGTACTCCAGTGTCTGACCGTCCAATAGTTCCAGGGGATCGGAGAGGAACGCTCGAAACCCGATGCGTTCGGACCGAAGCCAGTACCGACCGCCGGAGGGGGCTCTCAGCGAGAATCTGCCATCGTGGTCGCTGAGCGATCGCGCCACCTCGAAACCCATTGGGTCGAGCAGGACCACAAAACCTCTTCCAACAGGCGTACCGCTCGCCGAGTCGACAACTATTCCCTGTACGACCTGAGCAGGAAGCCGGCGCGGTGCCGCGAACAGAAAAGCGCCAGCAACAATGGTTGCGAGTACCACACTGTCGAAGAACGTTTGGGAAGCAGGCTTCCGTTTCTGGAGCAACGACAGGATCGCCTGCATTTTCCGAGACTCCTTTCCTGCCAGCCGTATGCACAAAGAAAGGCTGTGGTTGCCCAGCACTCAGTCACTCATCGATCACCAGCAATGCGACGACCAACCGTTCCACGTCCAGGTCGTCGCGTTCCGAGAGCAGTAAGTCGCCGTTCGGTAGAAACCCCAAGGGGAATGGGAAATCCGGTCGCAAAGTGCCCACGTAGGCTCCCGTCGCGTCAAAGACGTCGATGTAGGACGAGTGAGGCGCCAGCGCATACCGCTGTACCCAGAGAGTGCCGTCCGGCGCAAGCGCGACGTCGGAGATCCAAGGCATGTATTCAGCGTACCCGCGCTTCTCCACCACTTCATCAGTTCGCACGATACACTCGCCGGTGCTGCTGCCGAAGCGAACGGGGTTTGCCTCTGCCCAGGACTCGGCTAACGAGGGCGTGGCATGCCGGGCGCGGTCGGAACGCCGAACGCTCCGCAGGAGATTGCCGCCGGCATCATAGACGTTCACGACGTAGCCGGGTTCACTGTTGACCGCTGACCCACCTTTGTGGCCGTGCCAAACGAGTTCAGGCGCAAAGATCACCGGGGCCATCGAGCCTATGAGAGTTCCACAGCTTTCGTAACGAAAGGACCGAACCTCAGCCTCCGTCCTCGCAACGAGTAGAGTGTCGCTCCCGTCGGTGAGTTGCAGGTGCTCGCGGTAGCCTGTGCGGGAGTACCTGTAATGGTGAGTCAGGAGAAAAGTGTCGCGGGCCAGGAATTGCGGCATCGCGCCTTCAGCGACTATTTCGGTGTCAGCGGTGCCGTCGCGGCCGAAGGTCACGAACCTGTCTTTCCCGCTGTCGAACACCAGGAAGCCGCCGTCGGCCGCCGCCGCAACTCCCCTCGGACGCAAGAACTCACCCGGGCCGCCGCCTTCGCTGCCAACCGCAAACTCGAACTCGCCGTCTGCCGAGAACTTCACGACCTGTGAGGCCTGTCGGTTCAGTACGTATAGACCGCCTTGATCATCGAACGATACGAGAGGGCGCGATACCTGATAGAATGCCTGCGGGCCGTCGTCATCGCCGCCGAGCTTCAGGCGTTGTGTGAGAGACCATGCAAGAGGTCGGTCGGAAGCCGTGTTCACCACAACGGTCACACCGGCAGAGTCCGACCGCACGGCGCCGTGATCGCCGGTGCCATCGCACGCGGTCCCGAACGTTCCCATCACCAGGAGCAAACCAACACGCAAAGAGCATTTCAACTGAATCGCGATATCAGATCCCATGGCGATCATCTCACGATCGACAGTATCACCAGGCGTTCGACGTCGAATTCGTCTTTTTCGACTACCCCCACTCGGTCATTCGGCAACAGGATCACCGGCGAGATTGATTCCCGCTCCAGCGTACCGATGTATGCGCCACTGTTGTCGAACACATCTATGGGTGGTGTTTCGGCCGTGTCCAAGACGAAGCGCTCTACCCAGAGTTCCCCCGATGGGCCCATCAACAGAGTCTTGATGAGTGGGATCACCTCGTGGTATCCCCTCTTGTCCACCATCTCCGCCGGGTCTATCAGGCAGGGACCGCGCCCGAAATTGATGCGAAAGCCCTCGCCGAGGTGCGTGATGGCTTGGTCACGCGAGCCCTCCACGGCGGTGATCTCTCTGCGTGCGATCCTCGTCACGAGACCAGCTTCCCAGAAGGAGATCGAGTATTCCGCTGTCAGGTTCACCGCGACTTGTCCCTTCCGCACGTCCCAGGCTACCTCGGGGGCGAAGATGGGTGGAATGCGAAGTCCTCCACCGCACTCTTCGAACATCGCCATCTCCGCCGGCGGGAGTGGCAACTCGGTGAGCACCAGTGTGTCCGTGTCCACGACCTGTTTGAGCACTTGTCGTTGGCTGGACATGTCGTCGCTGAAATGAGTCGTGGACACCAGTGTGGTGTCATTGAACTGGGCGAAATGACGCTGTCTGTTCGGCGCCGGGAACAGCGGAAACTGCTGTTCTTCATCTACGTTGCCGGTGTCGTCGAATCGTACAAATCCACCCTTCCGGAAGTCGAACACGGCCACGGTGCCGTCCGGCGACACCGACATCGACGCGGCCCCCTGGAACTCGCCCGGCCCCCCGCCTTCGCCTCCCATTGACCGAAGGAACCTCCCGTCGGTGTCGAACACAATTACCTGGGCGCTCTGCGGATTCAGGA
>JBDGYW010000481.1:0-6392 GCA_039588935.1 Gemmatimonadota bacterium
ACCAACTCGGCTGCCTGTTGCTCGTGTTCCGCGTTGGCGAACGAGTTCATGAAGCAGACTGTCACGGCCGAAACTTGATTGGCTTTCAATGTCTCAACGGCAGCCCGCACATCGTCGAGGCTCAATGTCTGCAGCTCGACGCCTCTGTAATCGAGTCTGCCCTCGACGGGCAGGCGCAAGTAGCGGGGCACGAGCGGCGGGACATTCGTGTATCGGTTGTTGTACTGCTCTTCCCGAATACCGCGTCGCATCTCCAGCGCGTCGCGCACGCCAGCCGTCGTTATGAGCCCCGTCTTGGCACCTTGCAGTGTGAGAACCGCATTCGTGGTGACAGTCGTGCCATGCACGATGGTGTCTATCGCCTGCCCCAGCTCTTTCAGCGAAAGCCCCAGGTCGGTGGCAATCTCGGTCAGGCCATCTATCAGTCCGAGCGAAGGATCCTCAGGAGTCGAGAGCACCTTGAATATCTTCGGATCGTGACCCTCACGCGTGACGAGGAAGTCCGTGAAAGTTCCCCCAACGTCGATGCCAATTCTAAGCGTCAAGAGATCTCCTCCGATTGGCGCAACTTCCCGCCGTAATCGACGCCACACTTGAAGGCTCGTTCGTTCACTTCCGCGAGCTTTGACGGTACCGTCTTCATCACGGTGTCGGTGAACTCTTCCGGGGTGGCCGGCAGAATGCCTGATCCGAACAGACAACCGACCATGACCACATTCAGCGTCTTCACCATCCCCGCACTGCGTGCAAGCTCGGTCGCGTCGAACGCAAGGAGGTTTGGAGTGATGGCAAGGATACTTTCCTCGAGGCTCTCCTGACTCGGATATTGGCCATCTCCTTTGCCTCGAACCGCCTGCTGTGAGAGGACGTAAGGGACCACCGGCGTCGTGTTCATGAACACAGTGGTGCTCGGCGACATGAAGGGGATCGCTCGAACGGTCTCAACCGGTTCGAAGCCGACTACGCAGTTCGCGGCACCTGCAGGGATCACAGGTGAAATCCCACAGTCTATCATCACCGATGCCTGAACCGACCCACCGCGCTGCGCCATGCCGTGTAGTTGGCCGCTCACGACCTGGTTGCCGCGTGCTGAGAAAAACTCTGTGAGGAGCCGAGCCGCGGTGACTACCCCCTGCATGCGCAGAGTCTGCAGCCATCACACAGGTCTGCGACGATCTCGTACTTGTTGTCGTTCACTTCGATCGCCGGGCAGCCCAATACGAGAACACATAGGGAGCACTGGTTGCATAGATCCTGGTCCACCTCGAGAGGTGCGCGCTTCTCGCTGCCGCTCAGGCGCTTGTCGTAGACAGAGCAGGGCGCAGAACAGATCACGACGTTCACTCCGGATCCCGTCTTGGTTTTCCGAAGAACCGCCAACGTCGGATCTTCATCCGTCGGATCCACCTCGTAGACATTTTCAACACCAAGTCCCTTCACCGCCCGAAGGATCGACAATCCGCTCCCATCCGATCCATCCGCTGCGGCCGCTACGCTCGGTTGAAATCCCGTCATTGCCGTGACGTGGTTGTTGAGAACAACAACAGTCACATCAGCGCTGTTCACAACCAGATTTGCAAGAGCGGGAAGGCCGCTGTGGAAGAACGTCGAATCGCCGAGGAACGCGACAGTGCGATTCCCCGTTGTCTGCGCAATGGCGGCCGCCTCACTTATGCTGGACCCCATGCTGAGCACTGTATCGCAGCACTCGAGTGGCGGCCCATAGCCCAGCGTATAGCAACCAATGTCGTTGGTGTATACGGTTTTCTTTCCAAACGCCTTTCGCACCAGGTAGAAGCTCGACCTGTGAGGACATCCGGGACAGAGGACGGGAGGCCTGATCGGCAAAGCCGGCTGCGGGACATCTACCCTTGGCCGCGCGGGCATTTCCAGATAGGAGCGAACGACGTCCTCCACCATGTCTGGTCCATACTCGAACTCCATGGGGAAATCGCCACTGTGTTTTCCGGTGACTGGGATATTCCGCCCGAGCTTGAAAGCATTGATCATCACGCGCTCTTCCACGAACGGCGTCAGTTCCTCCACAATCAGAACAGAGTCCACAGATTTCAGGAACCCGCCCAGTATCGTCTCAGGGATGGGATAGGCACCGATCTGCAGTAGCGAGACCGTGTCCTCCAGTCCCATGTCCTCCACGATCTGGCGTGCGTACGCGTAGCCGACTCCACTCGCGACTATGCCACGACTTCCGGACCCGTACGTTCCGAAAAATGGTGATTCAGCAAGCAAATCAGCGGCTTTCTGGTACCGCTGCGTTATCTCCTTGCGCATTCTGCGGGCGTTCACAGGCATCGGCGTGTATCGCGCCGGATCCTTGTTGAATGCGATTTCGTTCTTCGTCGTGGCGAGAGACCCCAGCTCCACGACGGAACTGGTGTGACAAACACGCGTGGTCGGCCGCATGATGACCGGCAGCCGCGTCTCCTCCGATAACCCGAACGCAAACCGCGTCATTGCAAGGGCATCAGGGACGGTTGCCGGATCGAAGATCGGGTAAAAAAGGAAGTTGCTGAAATGCCGCTGATCTTGCTCGTTAGGGCTGGTGATGGCAGATGGGTCGCCCGCCGAAACGATCACCATACCTCCCTCGACTCCCACGTACGGTATCGTGGACGCCGGATCACCGGCGTAGTTGAGTCCCAGGTGCTTCATACTGCACATGCTGCGAGCACCGGAGAGACTGGCGCCAAAAGCCAACTCGAGTGCGATCTTCTCGTTCACCGAATACTCAAACGAGATACCGCAGCCCTCAGCGATGGCGGCAAGCGTGTCCCCTACCTCTGACGATGGCGTGCCGGGATAACACGCGAAATACTGCACACCCGCCTCGAGTGCGCCGCGCACAATCGCCACGTTGCCGAGCATAGCCGCTCGTGCACCTGGTTCATCTCTGAGGATGTCGGGAGTGCGACCGCCGCTCATTGTTTGCCCCACCAGATCGAATTTGATATGTACACCCGCATAGTCTCCATGCGTCCGTGCTCGCGCTCCGTGGTAGAGCCATCGCGTTTGTTGAAGTTGGATACGGAACAGGCTGCGTACTTTACTGAGTTAGGTGCGAGGAATTGACCGATTTGACGTGGTTGGAAGAGGTTTGGGTACTTCTCTGAACCTGACAAAGCTTTCGCCATCGCGTGCTCCTTTTCGGCTCCACGGATATTGCCGTATGGGTCACCGAAAAATCAAGCGTGGGAGCAGTGCGACTCATCCGCGGTATCCCGGTGCATGAGTTCCATGACAGAGACGGTCGGGAATTCGTCGGGCCGAGAAGGGCACTATTCGGCGTGGATTTCGAGGTTTGTGAGCTCCTCCGTCTTTCGATAATGGTATTCCGGATACTCGAATATCGGCATCCTCGGTTCGGTTTGTCCCAATGAGTACCCGTACACTCCTTCCAAGTCGGTTATGTCTTCCCCCATGTCATTCAACTGCGCCAGGTACTCCCCGATGGACTTCGACTCAATGATCACCACCTTGCCCATGTCGTCTATGATCGGACTGTGAGCACGCGTGCGGTCATGATCGAACTCGATGATCCTGCGTCCATAGCGGGTGACTCCTATGACACGAAAGGTCAGACTCTTGCCGACCGCGGGCAGATTCAGAACACTCCTATCGGTGGCGAGAAACGGAAGCGCAGCCTTCTCTAGTACAGTATTGACCTGATCGGCAACTGAGTCCGCCTGCTGCGCGAAGCCCCTGAAGATTTCGTGGTATTCCTCGGGGACCCTCCCAACCACCTTCTCTTCCAGCTCTTCCTGGACAACACGTGCAACCGGCGCGTAGTTGTGGTTGTTCTCCATGTATCCCTTCACCACGAATGTGTAGTATGGCAGCACACCTATCTCATTCAGTGTCTGACGAAGTCTGGCTGTGTGGCCTCTCCTAGAGGCGGCCGCCGTGAAAACCAGCTGGTTGACGACTACCCAGCCGGCGGTTTGCAGCCTTGCGACCGCGTCACGAGCCTCTGGCGTCACTTCCATGGGCGATTCGAAGTGAGTCTGAATCACGAACTGCTCGACACCGACCTTTGCTGCCTTGGCCTTGAACCTTGCCAGGATCTCTACGAGAGCCGGTGTTATTCGCTGAGGCAGGTATGCCGGCAGGCGTGAGCCGATCCGCACTCTCGAAAGTTCAGCGTATTTCTCCCCATCTGGCCTGTTACGATTGGTTTGCTTCTTAGCGAGAGCCATCTCGTAGATCGCGTTCAATATCTGCTCGAGAGAGTGGTCGGAACTCATCAGGCCGTCACCGCCCGTTATCAGAATGTCCCGGAGTTGAGAATCCTCCTCGAAGTATTTCATGAGTTCTACAAGCTTCTCAGACCACCGCGGTGCGGGTTCGAGCTTCTCGAGATCGAAGTTGAGACGCCCACCCTGAAAATCATACATGCGTTGGCAGGAACTACAGAGGCCGCCACACGCACGTCCAACCGTGTCCGGAATCAGGATCGCCACATCGGGGTAGCGTCGATGCACGTTGTCGTGCGCAGGCAACAACCAGCCGGCTGCATTGGGCTCCCCGGGACGGACCTGGTCCTCTTTCTCCCAAGCAACAATGTCGCCGAACTCCTCTACCAGCTGTGTCGAGTAGACGACGTAGTGGCGGATTGCCAGGTCGGCCCCAATTGCGAAGTATGGGACCCGCACATGCAGAAGGGACAGGTAGTATGGATTTACGAAGAAGGGGATGCCTTTGTCCCGGGCCTGGTACAGGATCTTCATCGTGTCCGGGTCGAGTGAGTAGCCGAGCATCTCGTTTAGCAGCTCAGGGGAGCGTACAGCGAAGCGGAGATGGAACTGCATATCGTTCCACCACTCCTGCGCCTGCTGTAGCTTCTCCTGCCGCTTCATCCCCGGTACGAACTCAAATCTGGCACTGTTGATTTCACCCCGATCCATCCGGTCAATCAGTATTCCAAGGATCCGGTCACGATTCTCCTCACGCAACGCAACGATCCTGGGATCGAGACCTGACGGATACCTCTCCATCCACTCCAATACCTGGACTTGGCTGGGAGTCTGCCTGGAGTCTTTTCCCGCGAGTTGCCTGAACAGATGAACCATGTCCTCGAAGAAGGCGGGTTTAGCTCCACCTGTGCCACGGTTCACCGCGAGCCAAATCAGCTTGATGGGATTGCTAACCGCAATCTCCCCCCGGAGATTCAGATCGACAAACTCGCGACCAGCATTGTTGATATAGTCGAGTATGCGAATTGAGGCGTAGTCACTCCAGTCGAGGGCTTCGAACATCTCACGCGTCGGGTGGCTTGCCTCATGGAACGCCACGGCATCCTGTCTGGCCTCCAGCATCTCGAGCACCCAGTTGCGCACGCCCACGAGCGCCTCGGTCTCATTCTTGGCACAACGCATGATCTCTTCGAGTGGGGGATTTTCTCTGAGCAGAGCTTTGAGGCGCTTGTGCGATTTGACAGATATCGCGATGCGGTCGAGATCTTCATGGACCGTCATGGACACGCTCCGTCTCGGAAGGATCCGAGCTGGTTGTGTTCCGCAGCACCAACTTCCGGAAGCTCACGTATATCATAGCAAGGTGGATGCCCTGTCACAACGCATGAGAGACGTCACCATTTCCCCACGGCTCAGACCCGGAGATTCATGTCAGCATCGGATAGATTCTGTTCCCATTTCGCGTACATCCGGCTAATATGACCGGCCAAGCCATCTTGCACGCACTCTTGCCATTTCACCGGGGCGCACATGACCGAAAACAACGAACAATTCGCAACCCGCTGGGGAATCTTGCTGGCCGCCATCGGTATGGCCGTCGGCACGGGCAATATCTGGCGGTTTCCGCGAGTGGCGGCCGCAAACGGCGGTGGGGCGTTCCTCATCACATGGCTGGTGTTCATGTTCGCGTGGTCCGTGCCGCTGGTCCTCGCCGAGTTCGCGTTGGGCAAGAAGACTCGTCACGGCCCCGCAGGAGCGGTCGGCCATCTGATAGGGGCGAGGTATAACTGGCTGGGCGCGTTCGTCGGACTCTGTACCTGCTTCATCACTTTCTACTACTCGGTCGTTGCCGGTTGGTGCATCAAGTACTTCTTCGTCACAGTCGGGTCGGGCGTTGCCAGCGGCGAACATGACGCATACTGGGCGAACCTCACGACAGGCAACTTCCAGCCGGTCTTGTTCCACCTGATTGCCTTGGTCGTAGGGTGCTTCATCATCTCCCGCGGCGTCGTCAAGGGAATCGAACGTACGAACCGAATCCTGATTCCGATCCTGTTCATCCTTTTGATCGTTGCGGCAGTTCGCGCAGTGACGCTTCCCGATGCAATCAAGGGACTCGGTTTCTTGTTCACCCCACAGTGGTCCCAACTCCTCTCCCACAAGGTTTGGCTGGAAGGGCTG
>JBDGYW010000482.1:0-5431 GCA_039588935.1 Gemmatimonadota bacterium
ACCCAATCCCGCGAAATCTTGTGCTACGTCCAGCGGGAGAACCACATAGTTATTGTCATACTCATACATCTCGGTTTCAAAATGCCCCGTCACCTCGAACACCCACCACTGCGGATAGAAGCTGCCGACAGCAGGATTGAAGTTGCTACCCGCCGGAGAAACCATAGTCACCCGATCGCCCGGATAGGCCGTCAATCTTTCAGCCAATCGCCGCCCCAGAACGATGCCACCCTGAACACTGTCGAGCGTTGTGGCAAACGACATGTCGCCTTCAACGAGCTGCCGGGGCAACGCCGTTACCGAAACCGCACCAGTGTCGGAGGCAATTCCAATGACGAACGGACCTTCGGCGAAGTCGTAGCCCGCCGTAATGATCCCACGTGTGAAAACGAATGGCTCCGCCGCCAACACCTCAGGGTGCGCCAAGATCGTGTCGCGGGTCGCCTCCCAGTTGTCGATCCGAAGTCCCATTCCGTACGTCAGAACCCGCAAATGTGGCGTTGGACCCAAAATCTTCTCTCTCAGATCCGACTGTAGGCCATTCATCACACCCATCACCACGATCAGCGCCATGACACCGACAGTGACCCCGCCAGTGGCAATGAGAGTGATCAGAGAGAACAGCCTCGACGACCGTCGGCTTCTGAGGTAGCGCCCCGCGAGCTTCAGATCCAACCGAGTCATAGTTCAGGCCTCAACATCGGGTAAAGGACAACGTCACGGATTGACGCCTCTTCGGCCAGCAGCATTACTAGACGATCGATGCCGATACCGCACCCACCTGTCGGAGGCATGCCGTACTCCAGCGCCCTGATATAGTCCTCATCCAGCTGTTGAGCCTCTGCGTCACCAGCTGCGCGGGCCTCTCCCTGCGCCTCGAACCTCCGGCGTTGATCATCGGGATCGTTCAACTCACTAAACGCGTTTGCCAGCTCCTTGCCTCGAATAAACAACTCGAACCGCTCCGCCAAAGACGGGTCACCACGCTTGGGTTTGGCGAGTGGCGAAATCTCGATCGGGAAGTCAACGACAAACGTAGGCTGCTGCATCTTCGGCTCGACAAACTCGCCGAAGACCTGATCGATCAACTTCGTACGCGGCATACTGTCGAGGTCCACAATGTCTCGATTTGCGAGCGCGGCTCGCATCGTGGCATCCTCCGCCGACCGAATGTCTATTCCGGCGTGTTCCCGCACGATTTCGGCATACCCGACACGATTCCACGGTGGAGAGAAATCAAATGTCGACCCGAAGCGGACGATCTTTGATGTCCCGTCCGTTTCCAATACAACTCCATGGATCATTTCTTCTACGAGACACATTATGTCTTCGTAGTCAGCGTACGCCTCGTAGAACTCGAGCATAGTGAATTCCGGATTGTGCTCACGATCGATGCCTTCGTTCCGAAAGTCCTTTCCTATCTCGTACACTCTATCGAGGCCACCGACAATGCATCGCTTCAGATACAGCTCCGTCGCGATGCGCAGATAGAACTCTGTGTCCAAGGCGTGGTAGTGGGTTACGAATGGCCGTGCCATCGCGCCACCGTACAACGGCTGTAAAACTGGAGTTTCGACTTCGACGTAATCCCGTTCGTCCAAGAACTTCCGCAAGTACGACACGACCCTGGCACGTAGTCGGAACCTGTCCCGAACCTCGGCATGCACCGCAAGGTCGGCATAGCGTTCTCTATATCGGGTCTCAGTATCGGTTAGGTCTCCGTGTTGAGTGCCGTCGGCTTCCTGCTTGCCAATGGGGAGTGGTCGCAGCGCCTTTGCAAGCAGAGTGACCCGTCGCACATGAACCGTGGTCTCTCCGGTTCTGGTTTGGAACATGAATCCTTCGAGACCCACATGGTCACCCAGGTCGAGCAGCTTGAACAGCTCGTATTCGTCGTCTCCCAACTGGTCGCGGCGAGCATATACTTGCACGGATCCGGTTTCGTCCTGAACGTGCCCGAATGTCGTCTTGCCGTGCGGTCGAAGCGCCACTATCCGGCCGGCAACGTCCACCGTCACCTCCTGATCGGGACTGAACGCTCTAACAGCGGCACAAGCAGTATGGGTCCTCTTGTAACCGTACGCGAACGGTTCGATGCCGCGCTCACGTATCACGTTCAGCTTGTCGCGACGCGCTTCCTCGACGTAAGACTGGATTTGTCCGCTCATGCCGCCCTGCCCCCGAATTTCTTCAAGAACATTTCCATGAAGGCACTGATATCGCCATCCATCACGGCGCGCACATCAGTGACTTTCAAGTCCGTACGGTGATCATTCACCATCGTGTACGGTTGAAATACATACGAGCGAATCTGGTTGCCCCAACTGATCTCCGTCTTCGAAGCGTCCAGCTCCGCCTTCTTCTTCTCTTGCTCCTCGATCGCACGTTGGTACAGTGCAGCCTTGAGCATCTTGAGCGCAGTTGCTCTGTTCTTGAACTGACTGCGCTCTTGTTGACAGGACACAACAATCCCCGAAGGCAAGTGCCGCAACCGCACCGCTGACGATGTCTTGTTCACGTGTTGGCCGCCCGCACCAGACGCCCGGAACACTTCCATCTCGATGTCGTCTTCGCGCAGATCGATCTCCACACTGTCATCGATGGCTGCGTAAACGAACACCGACGCGAATGAAGTATGACGGCGCGCCTGCGCATCGAACGGCGATATCCGCACAAGGCGGTGGACGCCCTTCTCGGCTTTCAAGTAGCCGTAGGCATATTCACCGTTGACTTCGATGGAGACAGACTTTATTCCAGCCTCTTCTCCGGGAAGCAAGTCGAGAATCTTCGTGGCTAATCCGGCACGCTCAGCCCACCGAGTGTACATGCGCAGCAGCATCTCTGCCCAATCCTGCGACTCCGTGCCTCCTGCGCCCGGGTGTATCGTGAGTAGCGCCGACCTGCGATCGTCCGCGCCACGCAGCATGGTCTGGAGTTCAAGCCTCTCCAGTGCAGCAACGAGCTCCGCTGTCTCGTCGGCTAACCCGCTCTCCAACTCCTCGTCGTGTTCCTCGGCAATGAGCAAAGCAAGTTCGAGAGCTTCGTGGGTTCGGTCTTCGAGATCGGCGAACGGCTCCGTCCAACGCTTGAGCTGACGGGTCTCTTCCACAGTGGCCCTGGCTTTTTCCGAATCGTCCCAGAACCCCGGCGCCGCCATAGCGGATTCGAGCTTTTCTAGGTGGGTTTGCTTTCCAGCGAGGTCAAAGATAACCTCGGAGTTCGTCCAGCCGGCCTTCGACCTCACGGAGTCGTTCCTGAACACCCTCTGCCATCGATACTCTCGCTTCCGTCTCTATGCGTTTCGAGCCGCCAGCCCAGGTCTGGGAAGGCGGCTCATAAACAGGTAAATATAGGCCCTACCTATACTTAACACCAGCCTAAAACATTTCGTTCCCTCCCGCGAGGATCTCGTTCAGGGCCTGCTTGAAAAACTCTGTCGAGTTGGCCAGATCCTCACCGACTTGCTCCACATATTCTTGCCAGCTCTTCTTGATTTCCTCGTTGAAAGACTCCTTGAGTGTACCCGCCGCCAACGCCTCCTGCCGCTTCTGTGGCTGATAGACAATCATATCGGAGACGAGGGCACGAGCCAGCCGACGGGCCTTCTGTTTCGGATCTTTCGAAAGAAACGGATTGACCGGTCGTTTGGGCGCTGGCTCCGGCGCAGCGACCGGATCGGGAGGTGGCGTTTGCGTCGGCACGCCAGCCGGCGGTGTCGCAGACGCTGGGGGCACAGACTGGGCAGCTGGTGCTTCGGCCCTTGGCCGCTGTTCAGAAGGCGGTGCCGTTTGAATCGGCATCCCCGGAGTCGGGCGAAACACCGGCGCAGTGGGTCGCAGCGGTTCGGACGGATCTGGACTTGGTGATATCTCAGCCTCTTCGGGAGACTTGATGAACGGCCGAGTATATCGCCTGGGCTCCGCGGCCGATGGGCCCACATCATTGGGAAGCACCTCGAGTGGCGGCCGCGCTTCAGGTTCCGTTTCCGCAACCGGCAACTCAGAGGCCGCGGGCATCTGTGGTTCAGCGGCAGGCAGTGCTTCCGCCGTTTCAGCCTGGGGCGGGACATCCAAAACCGGCTCCGAATACGACACTATCCCTGCATCTGAAAAAGGAGGAATCCCTTCGACTTCCGTCTCTGGGGGCACATACGGCTCTGGTACTGGAGCTGTCTCAAGCGACTCTGTTGGCGGAAGGATATCAAAACCCACCACGTCGGGCGTCGCGATTGGTGCCTCCGGTATCGGCTGTTGCCGCACCGCGGCTGGCTCTGCTTTCGCACTCGTAGTCGGAAGTTCGGCTATCTCGGGTGCCGGCACCGCTGGTACCGTCGCTGAGTGTGATGACGGACGATCAACCACCGGTGTCGCTTGCTCAACAACATTGACCGCCTGAGGTTCCGATATTGCCGGTGTCGGAATCGTTGCGGCACTTTTCAGAGCCGAAACAGCCGATACGTCGCCAGGCAGGTGGATGACAGAGATCACCGCCGGGCATTCAGCACAGCGGACACGAACACCCTGGTCGGGCACCTTTGCAGGATCCACCCGAAACAGCGTATCACAAGATGGGCAACGTACGTTCATGTTTCGTCCTCCGTCGTCTCCGCCCTACTCACTTCGGTCGAAGTCTCGACGACGATCGACTACGAACACCGAGCCCGGCAAGGTTTTCGCATATGTCTTCATCTCGGTGGCCGTTTCACTGACTTCCGCAGGGTGGCTAAAATGCCTGTGCTCGTTCGTAACGATACCGATAGACAGCGTCATCAGCGGTACGCGGTGCAAGTGCCCGCGCCTGTCCTTACCAAAATAGTAACCTGCGCTCCGATCTTGCTCATTGTACTGGTACCGCACGAGCGCGTCGAACACGGAGATTATCTCTGAACACACCTCTTGCACGCGGTCTAGTGGGAGCACGATGATAAAATCGTCGCCTCCAATATGCCCAACGAAACCTTGTTTCGGGCAGAGTCCTTTCACGACGTCGCGCAGGATTCGAGAGACGATCAGAATGACGCGATCGCCGTCATAATAGCTGTAACGATCATTGAATTCTTTGAAGTGATCCAGGTCTACGTAGCAAACCGCAAACAGAGAGTCGTCGTCAAGGTGCGTACGTATCGCCCTCTCGATCTCGGTGGTCCCGGGGAGACGAGTGGATGGGTGCACAGCCACATTGCGTTCCGTCCGAAACAGCAGCACGTCCAAACGACTGCGTTGTTCGGCCGGTTCAAACAGGGGTGTGATTACTTCGTCTGCGCCAGCTTCGAACCATTCACGCACGAGTTCCGTCGGGTGCCTGCCCGCCACAAATACTATCGGGACGATTGCGCTGAACGCATCGCGTTTCAGCGACCGACAGAGGTCGGCTCCCTCGGACCCGGAACCATCGGCGTCGATGACGATGAGCATAGGGGGAGTGCGGCGCG
>JBDGYW010000483.1:0-5422 GCA_039588935.1 Gemmatimonadota bacterium
CCTGTGACAACACCGTGACCACCTAGGACGAACTTCCCCCACGCTAACGGGAGTCGAGGGTCGGGCGAAGATGAAAATCCGAAGAGAATGATCCGACTCGCGGGGGAGATATGAAAAGAAGCAAAGAAGTCAGACGCGCCGTGCTCATCGCAGTGGTCATAATCCTTGCGTTCCCATCTGTTGCCAAGGCGGACGTTGCTCTGCCCACCATTGCGATCGCCTTCGGTTCTCCACTGTGGTTGGTTGGCGGTCTCGGCGCGGTCGTGGCAATCGAGTCGGTTGTACTCTGGGCCACCGCAACGGCCGCAGGGCTCGTTTTGTGGCAGGCACTCGTCGTGGCATCGGCTACGAACGCCGTGTCCACGCTCATTGGCATACCGTTGGCGTGGTTGCTGACTGCCTTGGCATCGAGCCTTCTCGGCGGCACCGGCCTGGCCGACATCACTACCCGGTCGGGGCGCATCGAGGAAGCCGTTTGGTGCGCTCCGTGGATCGCACCGCACGAGTACGTTGACTGGGACGCCTACCAGGGCGAGTGGGATTGGATCATACCGACCAAAGTGCTTGTGCTCCTGATTCCGTTCTTCCTCGCCTCGTGGCTCATCGAGCATGCCATCGCAACGAGAATGGCTCCGGCATTCGCCGAGCCGGTCGGTGTCGGTGTGCTTATCGGGAACGGGGTGACGTACGGGCTGATGGCTCTCGTTGCGGCTTGCTTCCTGGTGCGTAACCTTCGTCGGGCGGCACCGATCAACGCTAGAAAACGCGCTGCCGACGAGCAAAAGCAGGAGTTGCGGCGGCTCCGAGTGCGGGCGCGCACCGCGTACCAAGCAAGAGACATCTCAGCCGTGCACGACATACAGCGAATGCTCAACGGTATCCGTCCCCGGCTGTTGACTGAAGAGCTGACGTACCGGGCAGACCAGATGCGGGATTTCTGCGACGAGTGCATCGCTCGCTTGAACGCACACAAAAGAATGCAGAGCGAAGTGCGTCGAGCAGGTTCCGGAATGCGCGACCGACGCGCGACCGGTGACGACATGAAGGTCGTCTGATACTCACGACAACGACCTTGAACACATTGCAGGTGAGAGTCTCATGCAAAGACTAATTGCCTTCGCAATTCTCCCGTTTCTGCTCGTGGCGGTAGTAGTAGCCGTACGTACGCTGGCGTTCCAATCAAGGCAACTCACGATCGCATCGATACCGCCCAGGGATATTGGAGATCGGACAGTCGTTGCGAGCCACCTCGCCCGCGCCCTGCAGATCCAGACCATCACGGGTGAATCAACTGCTGCGTTCCTCGAGCTCCACGAGTATCTGGAATCGGCCTTCCCGCGCGTTCATCAAACTCTAAGGAAAGAAACTGTCAACGAATACAGCCTGCTCTACACGTGGGAAGGGAGTGACAGCAGTGCACGGCCGATTCTGCTGCTGTCACACCTGGACGTGGTGCCGGTCGAACCCGGCACCTTGGACGATTGGACGTACCCGCCCTTTGCCGGCCTGGTCGCCGAAGGATACATCTGGGGCCGCGGAGCGCTGGATGTGAAGGTCGGTGCCGTCGGAATCCTGGAAGCGGTTGAGACGCTGCTCCGGGAAGGCTTTCGTCCCCGGCGCACGATCTACCTGGCATTCGGACACGACGAAGAACGAGGTGGGCACGAGGGCGCTGCGCAGATCGCGAGGCTGCTCGATTCCCGTGGAGTGGAACTCGAGTACGTTCTCGACGAAGGGATGGCGATTACCGAAGGGATAATGCCCGGCGTGGACCGACCGGTGGCTCTGGTAGGCGTCGCCGACAAAGGCAAAGTCGCACTGGAGCTGACTGCACACGGCCGAGGAGGCCATGCCTCAATGCCGAAGCTTCCTACGGGAATAGGCATTCTGGGCAAGGCCCTTCAGCGGCTGGAATACGATCAGCCCGCGCCCAGCATCCGCGGAGCAACGCGGCTTCTGTTCGACTACGCGGGCCCGGAAATGTCGGTCCCATTGAGGACGGCGTTCGCAAACAGGTGGCTGTTCGGAAAACTGATCGTTAGGAAGCTCGTCAAATCTCCAGAGACCAACGCACTGGTCCGCACCACACTCGCATCCACCATAATCCAGGGCGGCGTAGAAGAAGACGTTCTGCCGAGCGTCGCGCGCGCCGTCGTAAACGTGAGGATCCAGCCTGGTGACAGCATCGCAGGGGCGGTTGCTCACGTCCGTCGGGTGATTGACAACACCTGCGTATCGGTGCGTGTGCTGGAGCACACGGCATTTGAGCCTTCACGGGTATCAGATGTGGGATCTGAGAGCTTCGATGTTATGCAGCGCACCATCCACGAGATCTTCCCGGACGCTGTCGTAGCGCCGTCGCTGGTAGCAGCGCGCATCGATGCTCGGCATTATGAGGCGCTCACCGTCAACAGCTACCGTTTTCTGCCCATGCGGCTCCAACGCGACGATCTAAAGCGAATTCATGGGACAAACGAACGGATAGCGGTCGATCAGTACTTGGACATAGTGCGGTTTTACGCGCGGTTGATCGAGAATTCGGGCCGCACCAGGTAAGCCATAGGCGTTCTGGAGCCGATGAGTTTTTGATCTACTGCTATCGGTCGCCCGCCAGTATCGGAGTCCGGTGCTTCAGGATTTCGGTAGTACTGGTGTCGGCACCGGTCGTCTTGGGCTTCCTGGCTGTTTTCATTCTCTGCGTTCGGATTCAGGAACGGATCGGGCGTTTCGGAGAAGGCATGCGCCAAGATCCGGAAGTGGTTTCACTCGCACGTCGAGAAGGGTGTCATGTGTGCGTTTCGGAAATGGGGTGGAAGGGTCGGATTCTCGATACTGCTTCACCGATTCCCTCCAGTTGTTCTTCTGATCTAGCTTGGGCGTATTCGAGTTCACGCTCCCACGCCGATAGCAATTGCCTTAGCGGTTTTCTCGCGATGCAGATACAGCCGCGCCTTGAACTCACGGTGGACAAGCAATACGACGTGATGGGTATCCCAGCTCACTTGCCGCAGGGTGATCTTCACCCCTGCGTCCTTGCACCATTCGCAGAGCGGAACCCTAACAACGACGCGGTCCTCACCTTGCCGGAGGAGGCGGATCGCAAGCATACTCAGGAAGGCTGCACCAAGACTGAGTTCGATCACCCACTCAAGCGGTTTGTCGCGGATTGCCGCTGCATCAGGTGTCAATCGGCGCAGCTTCAAATACTGCGTCCTCGTGGTTTGTCTCGCGCACTCAACGCAGCAGGGTGGTAATACCTCTTCACCGCTGATTTCCACTCTGGCGACGGTTGAATCCGTACCCCATCGATCACGCACATTTTGGCGACAGGAAGGGCACTCACCATCCGGCGACGGAAGGATTACGTGGTGGCAATGGGGGCATGCTTGGATCATATGACGCCAGCGCTCGCGGTGCAGACCACCGCATCTGTAGACATCACCGAGTTGCCCATGTCTACTGCGATCTCGTTCTCGCGACGTCCGCCACGTGGCAAAGATGCTCCGCCACGTGCTGGTTCGCCATCGAACCGCACAGACTTGGGTTCCATAGCGAGACCTCTAATGGAGTGGGCCACACTCATGGCTGACCCGCGACCCTCACCGGTACGGTGCTGAGATATCCCGTGCCGTCTCCGGTACCCAGCCCATGCCCCCAGCAGAATGCAATGCCCGCGCTCGAAAGCCCGCACGTCAAGGACTCCCCTGCACTTGCACGAACAGATGTGAAGGTAATCCCACCATGGACCCGCACAGGTGCGGAT
Source organism: Gemmatimonadota bacterium (assembly GCA_039588935.1). Classification (GTDB taxonomy): domain Bacteria; phylum Gemmatimonadota; class Gemmatimonadetes; order Gemmatimonadales; family GWC2-71-9; genus JBDGYW01. Next base: position 3,764 of record JBDGYW010000483.1, read on the forward strand.
CGGTTGGCCGTCGAGCCGACACCGAGTTGCCCTTCTTCATTGTTCCCCCAGCAATATGCAATCCCGCCAGCGGTGAGCCCGCAGCTGTGGCTTCCTCCAGCACTGACCGCTGCAAACTCCAACCCGCCCGAGACAGCTGTCGGCGTGCTGCGATCGGACGTCGAGCCGTCACCGAGTTGACCGCTCCAATTGTCGCCCCAACAATACGCAATGCCGCCAGCGGTGATTCCGCAGCTGTGGCCGCCTCCAACACTGACCGTTGACAACTCCAGCCCGCCCGAGACCGCCGTCGGCGTGGTACGGCCGGCAGTGGAGCCGTCACCGAGTTGACCGCTCCAATTGTGCCCCCAGCAATACGCAGTCCCGCCAGTCGTGATTCCGCAGCTGTGCCCGCCTCCAACACTGACCGTTGACAACTCCAGCCCGCCCGAGACCGCCGTCGGCGTGGTACGGTCGGTAGTGGAGCCGTCTCCTATTTGGCCTCCACCGTTCTCTCCCCAACAGTACGCGGTTCCGTCGTTTGTGAGCGCACAGGTATATAGTACCCCGGCGCTCACCGCCACGAACTCCAACCCGCCCGAGACCGCCGCCGGCGTGCTGCGATCTGTCGTCGAGCCGTCACCGAGTTGACCGCTCCAATTGTTCCCCCAGCAATACGCAATCCCGCCAGCCGTGAGTCCGCAGCTATGCCCGCCCCCAACACCGACCGTTGATAACGCCAACCCACCCGAGACTGCCACAGGAGTGAGCCTGAAGAGGTCGTCACTTCCGAATCCGAGTTGCCCCCAGCGATTGCCGCCCCAACATGCGACGCCGTCGGTGGTGACGCCACAAGAATGCGACCCCCCTGCGCTCACCGAGGTGAACGTAAAGCCGGAAACCGCAACGGAGGCCGAGCCACTCCTCCACGCGACCGCTGCCGTGATTTCCGTCGACCCCACCTCCACAACCGAGACGATTCCATCGGGAGTTACCGCCGCGATGGCAGGGTCTGCGCTCGACCACGCCACCAGCGGTTCCGTCAGCACGAACCCGCTCGCGTCCTCGACCTCGACGGAAAACTGCGTGGAGGTCCCCGACTGCAATGTGACGGCGCCAGGACTGACTCTTATGTTGGCCGATTCCAAATCCAGGGGAGAGGCCACACCGGTGAACTCCATAGTCCATTGCGTACTCACTTGATTCGAATCGACGAGGTTGATGCAATTCCCCGTGAATGTCGCGCTGAGCCGCAGCGAGTCACTACTCACCCTCCCCGAAAACGCGTTGTCGCCGGTGACGTTGGTGCACCCGGTGAGGTCTTCGAACCCCGTTGCGCTGCCGCCGGCGACACGAACGTCGATTGTGACGTTTCCGGTCGTGTCTACGTTGCCGGTCAGTGGTCCCCACACGTCATCATAAAGACCGATCACGTGCGGAGACACTCTAATGAGAAACCCACCCTCGAGGTCCGCATTCGTCTGTCGACCGACGGTCACGCTGCTGGGACACTCACTTGTCACGCCGGTCACACGGTACGTCGCGCTGCCCTCGCAGACTCCACCGACACTCACGATCTGCGAAGTTCCTACTCGCCAAGCCCCTTCATACAGTGCCCTGACGTCGGGCATTGGTACCGGGTCTGGAGCTGGAGGGTCGGTATCCGGTGTAACGTCGGTG
>JBDGYW010000484.1:0-5405 GCA_039588935.1 Gemmatimonadota bacterium
CTACGCGCGATGGCGCAGCCCACAATGGATCATCGTGGGCCCGAATTTGCCGCACTGACTCTGCGAATCCTAGAGCGAATCAAGACCGTATTCCAAACGTCGGGGCCGGTGCTGATGTTCCCTGCTTCGGGCACAGGCTCGTGGGAGGCAGCGATAGTCAACACGCTGTCACCGGGTGACAAGGTACTGGCGTTCGAGACCGGTCAGTTCGCCGCCGCGTGGCGCAACGTTGCCATACGCCTTGGAATCGATGTGGAGTGGGTAGAAGGCGATTGGCGTCACGGGATCGATCCATCAGTCGTTGAGGCGAAACTAGCAGACGATGCCGACGGTGCGACAAAGGCTGTTCTCGTGCTGCACAATGATACCTCTACGGGGATCACCAGCGGTGTTGCCGAAATTCGTCGCGCAATCGATGCCGTGGGTCATGCGGCGCTCTTGATGGTCGATGGTATCTCGTCGGTGGGCTCGCTCGAGTTTCGCCACGACGAGTGGGGTGTTGACGTTTCAGTCTGCTGTTCGCAGAAGGGTTTCATGTTGCCACCGGGGCTCGGAATCAACGTCGTGAGCAAGAAGGCTCTGGAAGCCTCCAAATCCGCTGGGTTCATGAAGTCATACTGGGATTGGGCACCCGTGGTGAACATGAATGAACGCGGCTTTTTCCCGTATACGCCGCCAACCAACCTGTTGTACGGCATGGACGTAGCTTTGGACATGTTATTGGAAGAAGGGTTGGAGAACATCTATGCGCGACACCACCGGCTTGCTGAGGCTACTCGCGAGGCAGTGAGAGCGTGGGGACTCGAGTTCTGTTGTCTAAATCCCGATGAGTACTCCGACACGCTGACCGCAGTGTGGATGCCGGATGGGCACGACGCCGATGAGCTGCGCCGGCTCATACTTCATCACTTCGACATGTCGCTTGGCACAGGACTCGGGAAAGTCAAAGGTCGAGTATTTCGCATCGGCCACCTGGGCGATTTCAACGACCTGATGCTTGCAGGCACGCTGTCGGGCGTGGAAATGGGTCTTGGGCTAGCCGGTGTTCCCCATGCCAAGGGTGGTGTGAACGCTGCGTTGGAATTTCTCGCGACTTCTGTCTCCGAGTAGAGTCAAGCACATCGATAATTACACATGAACCCAAATGCAGCCGTCACTACCAACGTCCTGCTTGCTCTAGTCGGGTTTGCGGGGTGCATAGTACTGCTTCTGTTCCTCATCGCCAGGTGGAAGTGGCACGTCTTCCTCGCTCTTCTGCTTCCCATCCTGCTGTTCGGAGTCCTCCCCGGAATACAGCGAAACAACTTCATCGACGCGTTCGAGCAAGGCTTCGGCAACACCCTCGGCAAGATTGGCATAGTGATCGTACTCGGGTCGATTATCGCGGAAGCGCTCAGACACACCGGCGCGATTCAGGTGATCACAAGATCCATGGTGCGGTTGGTCGGTGCGCATCGCATGCCGTTCGCGCTGACTCTGACCGGCTTTGTTCTTGGGGTGGCGATCTTCTCTGACGTTGCATACGTGATTTTGAATCCGTTGGTGCACTCCGCGGCTCACGCCATGGGCGTGAGCATTGGCACGATGTCCATTGGACTCGTGGGAGCACTACAGCTAACACATGCGATTGTGCCACCGACTCCCGGACCGCTCGCCGCGGCCGCGTTGGTGGGAGCCGATATCGGCAAGACAATCATCTTCGGCGCTGTTGCGTGCCTTGTCGGTTCTGTGGCTGGATGGATTTGGGGCCAATACGTTGCCGGCCCCAGGATCAAGACTCTACCATCCGATGAATACAAGGATGGGAGCCTGCTCGACCCGTCCGGATTCGATCGGCTCCCTTCGACTTTTCGCTCGTATGCGCCAATCGTGATTCCGGTGATTCTGATCAGTGCGCAGAGTGTTGCCAAACTGGTTTTGGACGAGGGCCACCTGATCCGAGTTGTTCTTGCCTACGTCGGCTGGCCGGTAGTGGCGCTCGTCATTGGGCTGTGGCTTGCATTTCTGAACATCGGTCCCGAGAAGGACAAGACCAAGACCACAAATCAGTGGGTGAAGGACGGACTAAAGACATCAGCGATGATATTGGTGGTCACTGGTCTAGGTGGTTCCTTGAGCGCGATCCTGAAGGGAACCCCCGCGGTGGATTTCGTGGCCGACATCTTCGCGTCGCATGGCCTGCCCTCAATTCTGCTGCCTTTCATGATAGGTGTGATCGGAAACATGCTCACTGGGTCCACAACCGTTGGAGTTATCACCGCCGGCTCACTGGTCGCTCCGATGTTGGGGGCGCTCGATCTCTCGCCCGAAGCTGCCATGCTATCGGGTGCATCGGGCTCCGTGATCATCAAATACGTCAATTCGAGCTACTTCTGGGTTTGCACCTCTCTCAGCAAACTCGAGGTCAAGGAGGCGTTGCTGGGATTTGGCGGCGTGACATTCGTGGGTGGGACGGCATCGTTCGCAGCGATTTGGCTCATGTGGGCCGCGGGATTGGTGTGAGTTCACTGAACGACTTCGTATTGGAAGGGAGCCCGGTCGGCGGTGGCTGAATCAATGGCTTCACTGGAATCCGCACTCAAACACGCGATAGAAGGCGAGGTCCGTTTTGACAAGATCTCGCGTGCCATTTACTCGACCGATGGCAGCGTCTATCAGATCTTCCCAGCCGGCGTGGTGATACCGAGGTCGGCGGACGACGTAGTTGATACGGTCAGGCTTTGCCGCGAATACGGGGTGTCGGTCACACCGCGGGGTGGGGGCACGTCGCAAAGCGGACAGGCGGTTGGCCCCGGTGTGCAGATCGACTTTTCGAAGTACATGGGTGGCATTCTGGCACTTGATACGGATGCAGGAACTGTTGTGGTTGAGCCGGGCATCGTGCTGGATGAACTCAACAAACGGTTGAGGTCTCACGGACTTCAACTTCCCATCGATATCTCGACCGCCAGTAGGGCGACGATCGGCGGCATGATTGCCAACAACTCCTCGGGCACCAGGTCGATCATCTATGGTTCCACGATTGACTACGTTCTCGAGCTCACGGTGCTGCTTGCCGATGGCAGCATTGTCTCCATGCATCCTCTCGATCCGGCAGGGTTGGATCGCAAGTGCGCTTCGGATGGCTTGGAGGGTCGCTGTTACCAGGCTGTGCGTCGGCTGGCCGTAGCGCACTCCGGTGAAATCGACCTACGGTATCCGAAGATCAGGCGGCGGGTCGGTGGTTATAACGTGGACCACTTTGTTCCCTCGAACGATCAGTTCGATCTCTGCAAGTTGATGGTTGGATCGGAGGGTACGCTTGGCTTGGTATTGAAGGCCAAGATGCGGCTGGTGGGCCTTCCTAAAGCCAAAGTGCTATGTGTGCCGCAATTCGACGAACTGCGCGATGCAATGCGGGCAACTCAGGTCATTCTGGATCATGGGCCATCTGCAGTCGAGTTGATGGACCGCAACCTGCTGGAACAGACGCGAGGCAAGCGAGAATTCGAGCCGTTGCGTGATTTCATAGTCGGCGACCCCGGGGCAATGCAAATTGTCGAGTTCTACGGCGACACTGTCGAGGAACTGCCCGAGCGAATCGACAGGCTGGAGGCCGACCTTCGCGAGCGTGGCCTGAGCAACCAGATGCATCGGGCGATCGAGCCGGCAGCACAGGCGCGAATCTGGAAGTTGCGCCAGGCGGGCCTCGGTCTCGCGATGTCGGAGACTGGAGACACGAAGGGCATTGCCTACGTCGAAGATACCGCTGTTGCCCCCGAGCGGCTGCCGGAGTACATCGACAGGTTCGATGCGATCGTCAGGGGAAACGGCACAACTGCCAGCTACTACGCACATGCTTCTGTCGGCTTACTCCACATCAGGCCGGCCATCAACATGAAGACTGTTGAGGGAGTCGGCCAGTTTGAGCGGATAGCCGAGCAGGTTGCGGATTTGGTGCTCGAGTTCGGCGGTGCTCTTTCGGCGGAGCATGGGGACGGATTGGTGCGCTCGCCATTCCAGCGCAAGATGTTCGGGCCGGTCATCTACGATGTGTTCTGCGAGATCAAGCAGACCTTCGACGAAACCGGGCTCTTCAATCCCGGGAAGATCGTACACGCCGAGCCCATTACGAAGAACCTGAAATTCGGTGCAGCATATCAGACGAACGAGGTCGAGACGGCTTTCGACTTCTCTGATTTCGGGGGGATTTCGCGCGCGGCTGAGCAGTGCGGTGGAGTCGGAGCGTGCCGCAAGACGCTCGTCGGAACCATGTGTCCCTCGTATATGGCCACCCTGGAGGAGATGGACAGCACCCGGGCGAGGGCCAACGCACTTCGGCTCGCAATCTCCGGACAACTGGGACCCTTGGGATTGACAGATCCGGCGCTATACCCGGTGATGGATCTTTGCCTCGAATGTAAGTCCTGCAAGTCCGAATGTCCCACTTGCGTTGACATGGCGCGCATGAAGAGCGAGTTCCTCCATCAATACCAGCGGGAACATGGAGTGCCGTTGAGGGCTCGTGTCCTCGCCGCGGCTGAACGGGCGGCGGTGTGGGGCAGCAGATTCGCGCCATTGTCCAACTGGAAGCTCAGAAACCCCGTTTCGCAGTGGCTCGGGGAGGTTGTCCTTGGGATAGATCGGAGGCGGAGCTTACCCAGGTTCGCGCGGTCCACTTTCCTCCATTGGTGGAAGCATCACGATGCACGCGCGAACACGCGGGGACCGCAGAGGGAGCGAAGCGTGGCGGTGTTCGCGGACACGTTCACCAACCACTACGAGCCCGAGCACGGTATTGCGACGGTTCAGCTGGCGGAGAAACTCGGCATTGAAGTACACATTCCTCCGAGAGTCTGTTGCGGACGGCCTCTGATCTCGAAAGGGTTTCTCGATCAGGCTCGGGAGCAAGCCGCGGCAACGGCAAAGGCTTTGTTCCCACTAGCCGAGGCTGGTGTGCCAATCGTATTCTGCGAGCCAGGGTGTTTTTCTGCGGTGCGCGACGATCATTCACTCCTGCTCCGCGGTGAGCTGAAGGAAAAGGCAGAAGCTGTTGCATCCCGTTCCCTGACAGTCGAGCAGTGGGCGGAAGCGGCTCTTACGACTGCAGGTGGCAACACGGCCACAATGAATAACGGTGGCCCTGCAAAAATCCTACTTCACGGTCACTGTCACCAAAAGGCACTGGTCGGAACCAGCCCGGCGACAGACCTGCTCTCGCGAATACCCGGTTGTGAGGTTGTCGACGCCGATGCTGGCTGCTGCGGCATGGCGGGGTCGTTTGGATACGAACGAGAACACTATGAGGTCTCTAAGGCAGTCGGAGAACGCAGGCTGTTCCCCGCGATTCGAAAGAGGGAAACCGGTACAGCTGTCGTTGCGCCGGGCTTTTCGTGCCGACAGCAGATCAAACACTTCACGGGAGT
>JBDGYW010000485.1:0-5349 GCA_039588935.1 Gemmatimonadota bacterium
AGGCAATGGATTTGATCAAGGCGGAAGGTCTGATCCAACAGGGTAACCTCGGCTGCCGCGCCGAGGTTACCCTGTTGGATCAGACCTTCCGCCTTGATCAAATCCATTGCCTCACGAAGAATGAGCGGCGTCGGCGTTAGATAGCCGCTGTCATTAAAGTCCTCGTATCGTTGGTATGCGTAGAACGAGAAGTGATACGTCCCTCTGGCCTCAGGGAACACGGAAGCTCCCTTGTACCTGAAGTCCAAGCCTGGCTCCCGCGGCTCGTCGGGAGACGGCATGATCCGCTTGTCGTTCACGTGCAACTCGAACTCGTCACGTTCGGGGGCAACCAGGTTGAGCCAGTCACGGTAGCCGGTTTCTCCCGGGACGGGATCGTCCAGCTCCGACCATCCGATCGTCTTGTAGTCCGCACGGGCCCATGATCTACTCCCGGGATTACTGCCGTACCAGTGTAGGTCGTTTAGCCAATTGTTGTAGCCGTCACCGTCGATCATCAGGTCTTCGGTGATGCCGGCATCGACGTGGCCTATGACCGTCGCCCAATCCACGGTGGCACGTTCCGCCGGCGTACGAGGCACCTGCGTCAGGTACCGCGCGATCAGGGAGTGCGCCATCTGCGCCAGCTCCGGACCGGTCAAAGGCATGCCGAGTATCCAGCCGGTCTCAAGCGACCAGCTCGCACTCTGCGACATATTGATCACATCCTGCAGATATCCTATGGCAGCGGCCATTACCGTTGGATACGACTGCAACTCAAGAACGTCATTATTGAGGTCCACAGTCTCGTCGAACACAAACGCGGAGTCGAACTGCAGGGCGAGCCAACCCATCGCCCAACCCTGCACCAGCTTGGCGAACGCCGTCGCGCGGTCGCAGTCGATCTGCAGGCACAGGTCCGGGTCGTCCTCGATTGCCTTCAGGCCGTCATAGATGGACGACAGCGCCTCGTAGTTGTCGTACCACGAGCGCTCGACACGGCTCGCATAGCTGGCTGAGTGTCTATTCGGCCAGGCCACGCGCGGCTCCGAAGAAAACATCTTCAAGCCATAGTTGCCCCAGGAACAGGTCGTCTCATCCGATGCTGCACTCATCATTATCGGACTACCGCGCGAACTGTACCTGATGTTGTATGCGATATTGAACCCGCTGGAGATGAGAGACTCGACGTCTCCCGCCTGTTGCAGCGCGCGGGCCCTTTCGGGGTTGTTCTCATTAACAACCTCTAGTTCCGTAAGCTCGGACAGGCTGTCACAGGCCGTCAGACCGAACGCGAGCAGCGCCACCGAGCCGAATCTTGCCCACTTCATAAGGTTTCTTCCTCCTCGCTCAACAATGTTTCGAAACCCACCGCCGCCCCTCGCCCCCGCGTTCGCGGGGGGTTGGGACAAGGAGGGTTGTTGTATCGATTGAAACATCATCGAGCAATCAGAATTCAATTTCGAGAGAGCCGGTGAACGATCGGTAGTTCGGGTATCCGAACCCGTCGAACCTGTAAATGCCTGCGTCGCCAGCTGTCGAGACTTCAGGATCGAATCCGGTGTAATTCGTCCAAGTCTTCAGGTTGCGGCCGATCAAGGACACCGTAACCCGCTTGAAGAACCCGCCGGCAATGCCCTCGAGCTGACCCCTGTTGAACGTGTAGCGCAAGGACAGTTCCCGGAACTTGAGGTACGTCGCGTCCTCGACAAAGTGGTCGTTGATCGCGTTCACGTCGTACAGGCGGCCGTAATAGTCGATCGGCTTCTTCGTGTTTTCGATCTTGCCGGCCTGATCGACCTCGGCGCCGTTCCGCTCACGCAGCGCCCAACTCCGTGTGTTGTTGTACACATCGCCACCGATCTGGGCATCGAACAGCGCGTACAGCGTGATGCCCTTCCAGCGGATGTTGTTGCCGAAACCGAAGTTGGCGTCGGGGATCGAGCTGCCGATCTCGAGGAAGTTGGTCGTGTCGGTGGATGTCAAAACACCCGCGTCGGACTCAACGGAGTCGATCTTCTCTTCCCTGGCATAGAAAGGCAGGCCAAAGACAAAGTCCGTACCGTCTATCGTAACGGTCGAGCCGTAGAGGGTCTGATCGATGCCATCGGTCCACGTATTGTTTCCGACCGCTACCATGTACCCGTCGTCGTTTACCTCGAACTGATCGCAGGCTACGCCCAACCCGCTCGATGTATAGACTTCACCGCACGTGGTCGCCCACCTGTGGCCGTACATGGTGCCGAGCATTTCACCTTCGCGAATGTAGAACGCGGTTTGGGTGATGTATGCAGGCAGGTTGAACTCTGTGATCTGTTGCTTTGTACGGTCAATCACGAAGTTCACGCTCCAGGATGCATCGGGCGTTTGGAAAATCGCCGCCTGGAGAGTTCCCTCGTAGGTTTTCCCGGTCAGCGTTCCCGCGTTCCGCCACTGATTGCCGAAGCCGTAGAAACCGGCAAGCGGCACACTCAGTATTTGGTTCTCAACAACTGAGTGAGCGTAGGTCAGCCCTAGCGACAGCCGGCCGCCGATGATCATGTCTATACCCATCTCCTGCTCGGTCGCGTGCTCAGGCTTGAGTAACCTGTTACCCAGCGTGTTCTTGCTGACCTGACCGCCTTCGACGTCGTAGGTCTCGTATTGGGCGCTGAACCTAGGACGCCCGCCGGCCGTACCACGTGAGTAACGCAGCTTGAACTCGTCGACGAGTCCGGCCATGGGCCAGAAGGCCTCTTCGGACACGCGCCATGCACCACCGGTGCGGTAGTACCAATGCCACCTTTGGTCTTGTCCGAACAGCGAGGAGCCGTCGCGGCGCAGCAGGAAGTCGGCGATGTAACGATCCTTGAAGTCCAACTGTCCACTACCGAAATAGCCGAAGGACCGAACGTCCCAACTCGATCCCCATACTTGCGATTGCTCAGCGTCGCCGACGTCCAGGTCTCGTACGGCGTCGACCGCGAGGTCTTGTGCCCGCGCCGAGAACTCCTCGAAGCTCTGACGCTCGATCAAAGCACGGACTTTGAAATTCGTCGCGAGATCGCCGAACTCCTTGATGACCGTAGCCGAGACGCTCGCGTTCAACGCCTGCGAGTGCTCGTTTTCCTGCTGAAAGCGTCCATCGTTGAGCGTACTTACGCCGAGGGTTCGGTACCCCTTGAACCAGTACCAAGTGTTGTTCCTGTCCGACCGGTCGAAGCTGAACTGGCTCTCGACATCGAAGAAGTCTGTCGGACGCCAGCGAATACCGATGCTGCCGAGCATGCGGCCCCGGACATTCGTTTCGTCTTCGTTCTGAGAATCGTAGAGTGGGTTCTCCTCCATCACCCACGGGTCCGGCTGGATGAGATAATCAAGGCTGTCACGCCGTTCATCCACTGGATTCAACTCCGTCAGGTCCACGTCAATCGGGTAGAACTGAAGTGCGAAGAACCCCTCCCCGTCGCCATCCTGGACGGACTGCGAGTAGAACGCGCTGGCGTTGAAGTCGAACGACCGACCGATACGGTGGTCCACGTTCAGCCGCATGCCACGACGAGTGTATCCATCCAACCCTGGCAGGACGCCCTCGTCCTGCTGTTCGTGCGCCGATGCCCGGAAATTGGTGTTCCCCGTGCGGTGCGAGACCGACATCTGGTTGATCATGCTGGCGCCGGGATTGAAAAACTGGTCAAGCTGGTTGTACGTCGTTCCGCCATAGGCATTGTCGGAGATGGCGTACCGCCACTTGCTGTAGCAGTTAGTGTCGTCACCTGCCGGCGTGCAGTCGGGATCGGTTCCCGCCAGGGTCAGGGTACTGTCTCGAACATAGTCCAAATCCCGAGTCCAGCCATGGAGGCGGCCCGCCATCGCCCGATCGTTGGGAGATACCAGCGAGTCGGTAGTACCGTCGTCCGCCTTTCCGATCCAGTTGCCCGCGCCGTCGACCCTGTACCAGTGTGACTGCGCAACTGGCGTGTAGTGCTCGATGCTGTTCCGCCCGTACTCGCTGCGGAAGGTGATCCGTGTCTCGCCGTCGGGAATCCGGCTGCCGCGGCGGGTCGTGATCGAGATGACGCCGTTCGCCGCACGCGCACCGTACAGTGCCGCTGCGGCGGCCCCTTTCACGACCTCGATGTTCTCGATGTCGAGCGCATCGATGTCCGTCATGCCGGAGCCCAGGATAACCCCGTCCACCACGTAGAGCGGCTCGTTGGACCGACCCGCGGTGCTGATGCTGGTTGCGCCACGCAGCAGCACGGTCACACCGCTGCCGGGTGTACCGCCACCCTTGACCACACGAGCACCCGCCACCTTACCGCGAATCGCTTCCTCGGCATTCTGCGACGGGACAGGCATGTCCTCGGCACCCAATTGTTCAACCGTGAACGGGAGTTTCACAGCCTGAGTCTGCTCCGCGACACCTGTTACCACCACGCCTTCAATGCGGAGAATACTCGGTGAGAGTTCGAAGTTGACCGTGGTCGGCAGACCAGCGGCCACCCTCTGGTTCGTGTAGACCACCGACTGGAAGCCGATGACCTGCACGCGCACGTCGTAAGTCCCAACCGGCACGTTCTCGATGGCGTAGTAGCCATTCTCGTTCGTGGTAGCAAACAGGTTGGTCCCGACAACGCTGACCCGTGCGTTAGCCACCGGGTCTCGGGATTGAGAGCTTCTCACCGTACCCTCGACGCGACTCTGCTGAGCTACAGCAGCACTCGCTCCGAGAACAAGGGTGAGCGCGGCAAGTGCAAGCACCCTACCGCTGCGATACAACAACGAATGGGACATGCCCCCCTCCTTGGGGAATAGGGAATCGGGTTGGGATTTCGCATAGGTAAAAGCCGACGCGTTCTGCGTTATCCCATTATTCATAAACACATCCGAATCATGCACGGCGACGCACAGACCACCCCAGGGCACGACGCAAACTTCACGTCCGCCCTTTTGCGGAGGCTGCTATGTCGCCTCTACCAACCGTTGTGAATGCTGCTAAGTGCAAGCCCCAGCCCCATTTGGAAGGGAAGGCAAAAGGCCCACGAGTTTAGAACTTAGTAATTTTGGGCTTCGGTCCCACAAGTGTCAAGACTACGGAAGAAAGTCGTAGGGCTTGTCCTCGGGTGAGGACGAACCGCACATAAGCCTATAAATAGCAATTAGTTAAGCACCTGTATCCCAGTGCTGATCGGCAAATCTTCGGGGTACGTTCAGGTGCTTCTGTCCAGGTTGCAACGCCGGCCCGACCAACAGCATCGCAGTTAGCTAGCCGCCCGGACAGGAACGGACGAATTCGCGACGTACAGCATCGGGCTCACTCAGGGTCTCGTAGAACTCGTCCATGTACTCGAGCGAGCGCCTGCGAGACCTTTCTTCGAGCGCGGAAAG
>JBDGYW010000486.1:0-5344 GCA_039588935.1 Gemmatimonadota bacterium
ATATTGGCGAAAGATCTCAGGCCGACTCCGTGGTGGAGGTGTGGGAGACGTTCAGAGAGACGCTCACGGAATACGAACGTGCATGGTTAGCGTACAACCATGCGATGAATGACCGTGATTGGCAAAGGGCGCTCATCGCCATCCGCCGCGCAGCCGAGTTGGCTCCGGAGTCGAAGGCTGTCTACAACCGAGCATATACTGCAATGATGGGAAACCGCCCGCAGGAAGCCCTCGTTGCCTTGCGAAGTCTTGACCCCGAGCGGGGGGTGATGCGGGGTTGGGTTCCGTACTGGAACTACTTGACCAGAGCCCTACATAGACTTGGTCGTCACGACGAAGAACTAGAGGCTGCCCGACGCGCCCACGACCTCCATTCTGATGTTGGGTGGGGGTTGCACTATCAAGCCCGAGCGTTAGCAGCTATGGGGCGTGTGGATGAACTCAACGAGGTTCTGAATGAGCTGGAAGGTGTGTCGAACGTGGCTCAAATGAGGGTGGCGCTGAATACCTCTGTCCAGATCCTCCGAGCCAACGGACACAATGAGGCCGCTAAGGAGATCCAACAACGAGCGATCAACTGGTACGAGGCCAGACCGTCAGCCGAGGCCGCAACAGCCGACCATCGTTTCTTGTATGCGCGGATGCTGTCATACGCAGAAGATCATCTTGCGGAGGCCCGTCAGATCCTCGACGAACTGGTAGAGGACAATCCCTACAACGTTCAATACCGAGGTGAACGCGGTTTCATCGCTGCGACTCGTGGGGATTCAGCGTTGGCGATGGAGGACACCGAATGGCTTGCCGATCTTGATCGGCGCTACCTATACGGACAGAACACGTATTGGCGAGCTGCGATTGCTGGTGTGCTTGGGGACCTCGACGGTGCAGTAGACTTGCTCTGGCAGGCGCATGCCGAGGGAATGGCATACAGTCTAAGCTTTGAGTTTGACATCACGCTCGACCCTCTCCGCGACCACCCCGAGTTTCAGGAGTTGATGAGGCCGAAAGGGTAGGAATGACTGACGCCTTCGACCGCCTCAAAACAGCCCTCGCCGACCGCTACACCATCGAGAGGGAGATCGGTCGTGGCGGTATGGCGACGGTGTACCTCGCCGAGGACCTGAAGTTGCACCGCAAGGTGGCGGTGAAGGTGCTAAAGCCAGATCTCGCTGCTGCGCTCGGGCCTGACCGCTTCCTGCAAGAGATCGACATCGCGGCGAAGCTAACGCATCCGCACATTCTTGGCTTGCACGACTGTGGTGAAGCAGACGCCTTCCTCTACTACGTCATGCCGTATGTCGAGGGCCTATCACTACGGGACAAGCTCGCGAAGGAAGGTGAACTACCCATCGCCGAGGCTGTCCGCATCCTGCGAGATGTTGTTGACGCACTGAGCCACGCGCACAAGCACAACGTGGTTCATAGAGATATCAAGCCTGATAACGTGATGCTCACTGAGCGTCATGCGTTGGTTACCGATTTCGGCGTTGCCAAGGCGGTTAGTGAAGCCACTGGAAGGCATCAGTTGACCACCGAGGGAGTTGCCCTCGGAACGCCTGCATACATGTCTCCCGAGCAAGCCGCAGCAGACCCTCACATCGACCATCGGGCTGACATCTATGCGGTGGGCGCTGTCGCATACGAGTTGCTGACTGGAAGGACTCCATTTGTTGGCACAACTCAACAAGAACTACTCGCGGCACACGTCACTCAAACACCAGACCCTGTGACGAAGTACCGGGAAACTGTGCCCCCTGCTTTGGCAGAGTTGGTGATGAGGTGTTTGGAGAAGAAGGCTGCCGACAGGTGGCAGACGGCGGAGGAGTTGTTGCCTCAGTTGGAGGCGCTCGCCACGCCGAGCGGGGGAGTGACGCCGACTGGAATGATGCCGGTGGGTGCCGCGAGACGTGGCTGGAAGTTGGCCACGGTTGCAGGTGCGTTTGCTGTGCTCCTAGCAGTGGTGTTGGTGATCACACTGGTTCCTCGCGGCGGCGTGGAGCTTGACCCTGAGCGAATTGTTGTCGCGGTGTTCGAGAATGCGACAGGCGATCCAGCACTTGATCAAGTGGGAGCAATGGCAGGAAACGTTCTCACTCAGGGTCTTCAAAAGACGGGGATCGTGAAGACGATCCCGTGGTTAACAGCTCTACAATCATCACGTTGGGTCAACGACGAAAGACAGGCGGGGCGAGTGCGTGACCCCCTGCACGCGTTGGCGGAGGAGACAGGTGCCGGAATCGTCGTCTCCGGTGTTGTCTACCTCGAAAGGGATAGTATTCAGATTCGGGCGGAAGTCACGGATGTAACTAGGGGCAGGCCGGTTGGCACTCTAGAAAGCGTGATGGGACCGCGCGAATCTCCATCTGAAGTAGTCGGCCTCCTGCTACGCCAAGTTGTGAGTCTTCTTTCCGTCAGCTTTAGCGAGAGACTTGCCGAGTTGGTCGATCAGATTGATCCACCTACGTCCTTCGAGGCATACCAAGCGTTCCACCAAGGTTTGGATAGCTACGCCTTGTGGGAGTTTCTGGACGCGGAAGCGCATTTTCGTCGCGCCTTTGATATTGATAGCACTTGGCCGGAGCCGCTCTATTTCCTGACGACTATCTACTACAATCGCGATGACTATTCTCGGGCAGACTCCTTGCTGGCGGTAATTAGCACCTTCAATGAGAGACTCTCTCCATACCGCCGGGCGATGTTGGAGTATGTGGATGGGATGATTCGCGGAGATCTTGAATTGGCTCTGCGAGCGGTCCGACGCGCTGCAGAATTGGCTCCTGGGTCGAGGGCATGGTACAACTACGGTATGACGCTCACAATGTTGAACCGCCCTCATGAAGCGATTGAGGTGTTTTCAACTCTCGACCCTGAGCGGGGGCCAATGCGGGGGTGGTTTTCATACACGGCCGAGCTACTCAATGCTTACCACAGGCTTGGGGATCATGAACGAGAGCTGGACGTGGCGGTACAATCCCGCAATTGGTATCCGAACCAAGTGGAGTATGTGTTGGGGCGGCAAGCCGTTGCGTTGGCTGCACTAGGACAAATGGATCAGTTGAGCAGTGTTCTGGACGAGCTGGAGAATACGGGCAACGCTTACGCAATGGCGAGCACTCTGCATGAGGCCGCAGGGATCCTCTTGGGTACCGGAAATTCTCATGCGGAAGAGATAGTGCAGCGGGCGATCAATTGGTACGAGGGTACCCCATCGTCAGGAATTCCTCCTTGGTATCGAGCTTGGATGCTGGCATATGCCGGAGATCTCGTCGGGGCCCTTCAGATCTTCGATGAATTGGTGCAATCCCCTCCCGACGGTTCCCCGTTCATTCTTCAACTCCGCATCAGAGGTGTACGTGGTTTCGTTGCCGCAACGCGCCGTGATTCGGCCGTGGCCGAGTCAGACTTGGAATGGTTGGCCAATTTGGATAGGCCATACTTGAGAGGAGAAAACACGTTCTGGCGTGGTGTGATTCTTGGTGCAATGGGTGACCTTGATGCTGCAGTGGACGTACTTCGGCAGGCATTCGCCGAGGGCATGACCTTTGAAATTGCTTATCAGTGGAACTTCATGCTTGCCTCCCTCCGCGACTACCCGCCGTTCCAAGAGTTGATGAGGCCGAAGGGGTAGGGAATGACTGACCCCCTCTCTCGCCTCAGCGCCGCCCTCTCCGACCGCTACACCATCGAGTCGGAGTTGGGAGCGGGAGGTATGGCGACCGTTTACCTCGCCGAGGACTTAAAGCACCATCGCAAGGTGGCCGTGAAGGTACTGCGTCCTGACCTTGCCGCTGCACTCGGCCCTGAACGGTTCCTCCAAGAGATCGAGATCGCGGCCCAGCTTCAACATCCGAACATCCTAGCGCTCTATGACTCGGGTGAAGCAGACGGGTTCTTGTTTTACGTCATGCCCTACATCGATGGTCCGTCGCTCAGAGACAAGCTGGCAAAAGAAGGCGAACTGCCGATTGGCGAAGCCGTCAGGATTCTGCGCGACGTAGTCGATGCTCTTACTGAAGCACACGAACACGGTGTGGTTCATAGGGACATAAAGCCCGAGAACATTATGCTCCGCGGTCGTCACGCACTCGTAACAGACTTCGGCGTGGCGAAAGCGGTGAGCGAAGCAACGGGCCGAGAGAAGCTCACCACCGCGGGTATCGCACTCGGCACGCCGGCGTACATGGCTCCCGAACAAGCTTCTGCCGATCCGCATCTCGATCAGCGGGTGGACATCTACGCCGTTGGCGCGGTGGCGTATGAGTTGTTGACGGGGCGCCCGGTGTTCATGGGCACCACGCCACAGATGATTCTGTCCGCGCACATGACCGAGCCGCCGCAGCCGGTGACCAAACACCGCGACACCGTACCGCCTGCACTCGAATCAGTCGTGATGCGCTGCTTGGAGAAACGGCCTGCTGACCGCTGGCAGAGCGCCGAGGAGTTGTTGCCGCAGCTCGAGGCACTGGCGACGCCGAGTGGGGGAGTGACGCCGACCGACACCAGGCCGATGGCGGGTGTAGGGAGCAGACGACGCTGGATTGCCCCAATCGCGGCAGTAGTCGCGGTGCTCATGGTGATCTTAGTTGTGCTCTCGCGAATGCTCACACCGAGTTCGATCACCGTCACAACGTCGAACATCCGCGCCGTGACGAGCGAAGCGGGGACGGAGTTGCAGCCGGTCCTATCGCCGGACGGCAGTCAGGTTCTATTCCTGGCTCGTCGCGACGGCAGGCAGTCAGTGGTTATTCGGAGTACGCTCAGCATAGCTGGTGTCGGCGAGTTGACACCAACACACGGATTACATGAGTCTCCCGAGTTGCTCCCCGAGTGGAGCCCAGATGGTGAGTTCATTCGTTTTCGGACGTGTGCTGGCGGCCGGTGCTCATGGCGGGAAGTCGCGAAGCTAGGTGGCTCTATACGCTCGGTTGATGTGCCAAGGAACGCATCGCATTGTTCGTGGTCACCGTACGGCTCGCGAGCCGCGTACATCGCGTATTCTGACAGCATCTTCACCTACTCCTATGCCGACGGCGTTAGCACGCTGCTAGCTGTCCATCCCGAGGCCTTGGATGGACTTCATTCACCGGTCTGGTCGCCGAATGGCAGCAGGATTGCCTACGTGAGCGGAAACTCTTCCTGGCTCGAGAATTTCAACGTGGTCCAGTCATCGATATGGCTCGTCGATGCTGACGGAAGTGATCCTGTGCGAGTGACTGGTGACGACTTCATGGATGTCAGCCCAGCTTGGCTTGACGACGCCCACCTACTTTTCTTGTCCAACCGGGATGGTCAGCGAGAGGTTTTTGTCGTCGAGGTGGGAACGACTGGAGCTCGCGGAGTGCCG